>NZ_JBYSYW010000017.1:0-112192 GCF_058783825.1 Pseudomonas sp. FW305-96 | reverse complement strand
GCAACACCCCGCCCCCCTTTATGCGCCAAAACACTATAAATGCACGGCAAAACAAACAACGTAAACAAAGTCCCCACCGACATCCCGGTAGCAATCACCATCCCGATATCAAACCGGCTGACCGCCCCGGCCCCGGTTGCCAATATCAAGGGCACCATGCCGAACACCATGGCCGCCGTGGTCATCAGCACCGGCCGCAAGCGAATCGCGGCGGCTTCTTCGATCGCCTCGCGTACCCCAAGCCCCCGCTCGTCCCGTAGCTGATTGGCAAACTCGACAATGAGAATCCCATGCTTGGTAATCAACCCGATCAGTGTCACCAACCCTACCTGGGTATAGATGTTCATGCTCGAGACCCCAAGGAACAGCGGCAAGAGCGCCCCGCAGATGGACAACGGCACGGTCACCAGAATCACCAGCGGATCGCGGAAGCTCTCGAACTGCGCCGCCAGCACCAGGAAGATGATCGCCAGCGCCAGGCCGAAGGTCACCCACAACGCGCTGCCCTCCTGGACGAACTGCCGCGCTGTCCCGGCATAGTCCAGCGAAAAACCTTCCGGCGCCTCCTCGCGGGCGATGGCGCGCACGGTATCCAGTGCTTCACCCATGCTCACCAGCGGAACGCCCTGGATGATCGCCGAGTTCAGCTGCTGGAACTGGTTGAGCTGTCGCGGTCGGGCGCGGTCGCTCAGGGTGATCAAGGTCGATAATGGCAACAGCTGGCCTTGCTCGTTCTTCACGTAATAGCTGTTCAGCCAGCCGGGGTTGGCGCGGTAGGGCCGTTCGACCTGGGCGATGACCTTGTAGCTGCGGCCCTCCAGCGTGAAGCGGTTGATCTCGGCCTCGCCCAGCAAGGTCGCCAGGGTGCTGCCCAGGGTGTCCATCGACACGCCCATCTGCGCCGCCTTGGCGCGGTCGATGTCGATCACTACTTCGGGTTTGTCGAAGGCCAGGTCGATGTCGAGGAAGGCGAACTTGCCCGAGGCCTGGGCGCGTTCCTTGACCCGTTGCGCCACCTCTAGCAGCGCCGGGTAGTCACCGGCGGTGTTGATCACCAACTGGAACGGCAGGCCCTCGCCGGTGCCGGGCAGCGACGGCAGGTTGAAACCGAAGATCTGCAGGCCGCCGATCTGTTCGAGTTCGGCCTGTACCAACGGCAACAGCTGCATCTGCGTGCGCTCGCGTTCGTTCCAGGGCTTGAGCAGGAAGCCGCCGATACCGCTCTGCACGCCGTTGAAACCATTGATCTGGAATGACGAGTAGTACTCGGGGAAACCTTTGAAGATCGGCGTGAACTGGTCGGTATAGGCGTTGAGGTAGTCCAGGTTCGCGGTCTGCGGCGAACTGCTCATCATGAAGATCACCCCCTGGTCCTCCTCCGGGGCCAGCTCGTTGCGGGTGAACATCAGCAGCACCGGGATCAGGCACAGGATGAGCACGGCGAACACCAGCACCACCGGGCGGCTGTTCAGCGTGCCGTGCAGCAGGCGCTGGTAGCGTGCCTTGAGCGATTCGAAGATCAGGTCCAGGCGGTGGGCCAGGCCGCTGGGGTTCTGTTCGTGGCGCAGCAGTACGGCGCACATCATGGGGGAGAGAGTGAGGGCGACGACCCCGGAGATGACCACGGCACCGGCCAAGGTCAGGGCAAACTCCTTGAACAGGGCGCCGGTCAGCCCGGTGAGAAAACCAATGGGAGCGTACACAGCAGCCAAGGTGATAGTCATCGACACGACCGGCAGGGCGATCTCGCGGGCACCCTCCAGGGCCGCTTCGAAGGGCGTCTTGCCTTCTTCGATATGGCGGTGGATGTTTTCCACCACGACGATGGCGTCATCCACCACCAGGCCGATGGCCAGTACCATCGCCAGCAAGGTCAGCAGATTCAGCGAATAGCCCATCATCTGCATGAAAAACAGTACGCCGATCATCGACAGCGGGATGGTCACCACCGGGATCACCACCGAACGCAGGGCGCCGAGGAACAGGAACACCACGACGATGACGATCAGCACCGCTTCGCCGAGGGTCTTGATCACTTCGTCGATGGAGGCCTGGATGAACAGGGTGGCGTCGTAGGCAATGGACACCTTCAGACTGGAGGGCAGTTCTTCTTCGAGCTGCGGCATGATCCGCCGCACTTCCTTGATCACCTCCAGCGGGTTGGCCGCCGGCGTGGCCTTGATGCCGATGTACACCGAGGGCGTGCCGTCGAACGAACTGACCGTGTCGTAGTTTTCCGCACCCATTTCCACCCGGGCCACGTCACCCAGCAGCACCCGGCTGTCACCGCTGGTCTTCACCGGCAGGGCTGCGAAGGCCTCGGCAGACTTGAGTTCGGTGGTGGCGTTGATGCTGGTGACCACGTACTCGCCCTTCACTTCGCCGGCCGCGGAGAGGAAGTTGTAGCGGCGCACGGCGTTGGTCACGTCCACCGCCGACAGGCCGAAGCCGGCCAGCTTCACCGGGTCGATCCAGATACGCATGGCGAACACCTGGTTGCCGAGGATCTCGGCCTCGGCCATGCCCGGCAACGTGGCCAGCTTGGGCTGGATGACTCGTGACAGGTAGTCGGTGATCTGCGGGTTGCTCATTTCCTTGCTGTAGAAGCTGATGTACATCAGTGCCGAGGCGTCGGCGGCCTCCTTGCTCAGTACCGGATCCTCGGAGTCCTGGGGCAGCTTGTTGCGCACCTCGTTGGCCTTGGCCAGCAACTGGGTGAACAGGCGGTCGGTGTCGGCGCCGATCCGCGCGTAGACCGAAATGATCGAGAAGTTCTGCCGGCTCACCGAGGTCATGTAGTCGATGCCGTCGGCGCTGGCCAGGCTCTGCTGCAGCGGCTGGGTGATGTAGCCCTGGATGGTCTCGGCGTTGGCCCCGGGGTAGGCGGTGGTCACCGTGATCAGGGCGTTTTCCATCTGTGGGTACTGGCGGATCTGCAGCTTGCTCCAGGCCTGCAGGCCCAGCAGCAGGATAAGCAGGCTGACCACGCAGGCCAGCACCGGGCGGCGGATGAACGGGTCGGTGAACGCCATGGCCGCCTCCCGTTCACTGCGCGCCGGGCGCGGTGGGTTTCAGGGGCGTATCGGCGCTGATGCGGATCGCCGCGCCTGGGCTCAGCTTGAGCTGACCGGCGGTGACGACCTGGTCGCCGGCCTGCAGGCCCTTGAGCACCACGACCCAACCCTCGCGGCGTTCGCCGGTCTGTACGGTGAGTTGTTCGGCGATCAGTTGCGGCTGATCGTTGGCATCGCGCAACGGCTGGCCGTCCTCGCCCTTTTTCGGGCTGACGCGATACACCGAGTTGCCATAGAGGGTATAGGTGATGGCGTTTTCCGGCACCACGACCTGCGGTTGCGGGTCGGGCAGCAGCAGTTGCAGGCTGGCGAACATGCCCGGCAGCAGCTTGCCTTCGGGGTTGGCCAGGGTGGCGCGGACCAGCAGGTTGCGCGTGCTTTCCTCGACCTTGGGGTTGATCGCGCTGAGGCTGGCGGGGAAGGTCTGGTCAGGGTAGGCGGCCACCTGGGCCAGCACCCGCTGGCCGAGGCTCAGGTGCGGTAGGGCCTGCTCGGGCACATTGAAATCGACGTAGAGGCTGGACAGATCCTGCAGGGTGGCGATCACCGTACCGCTGGGCAGGTAGGCGCCGACGTCCACCTGGCGGATGCCGATGGTGCCGCTGAACGGAGCGCTGATGCTCTTTTTCGCCAGCGATGCCTTGAGCTGGTCGACCACGGCCTGGTTGCGCCGGTACTGGCTGGTCAGGCGGTCGTACTCGCCCCGGGAGATCGCCGAGTCGCCGACCAGTTGGCTGCCACGGCCGAAGTCGACCTTGGCCAGTCCCAGGTCAGCCTGGGCAGTGCCGAGCAGGGCGGTTTCCTGGTCGCTGTCCAGCTGCAGCAGCAACTGGCCAGCCTTGACCTGCTGCCCGGACTCGAAATGCAGTGACTTCACCGTGCCGGCCACTTCCAGGCTCAACTCAACGCCCTGGTAGGCCTTGAGGCTACCGACCGCCGGCAGGCGCTCCTGCCACTGGCGTAGCTCGGCCTGGGCCGCGGCAACACTGACCGGGGGCCTGGGCTGCGAGAACATCTGCACTTGCCGGTAGATGGAAACGGCCTTGATGCCCCCCAGGATCAACACGATCAGCAGGACGACGGCCAACATGATCAGCATGCGGCGGCGCAACATGGTCCGGTTCCCTGGAGGTGGATTTTGTTGTTCGTCGGGCACGACCACGGGCGATCCGGCCCACGTGCGATGGGGCAAGTATTGTCGGTTTTCTGGAAAAGGGGAGAGGGAGTTGGCTTGTGCCGGCGCTATCGCGAGGCAAGCTCGCTCTCACAGGTATTGTGTAGCAGCTGTGGGAGCGGGCTTGTCCCGCGATGAGGCCGGTAGGTCCTGGCAGAAAAATCAGACCAGATGCAGGTGGTTGTCCCAGAACCCGGACGGCAGGTCCATCGGTTGCCCGATCAACTGCGCCTTGCGGCAATCATAGAAGCGGCAGCGACCCTGCCCGGAGGTGACGACGAAACCATCCTTCACCGCTCCGACCCCGGCGCAATCGGGCATCGGCGCATCAAGTTTGACTGCGCCGCTGTCCAGGTCCCAGATGAACAGGCGGTTGGCCCGCGGCGCGGTCAGCGCCACCAGGCGCAGGTCGCTGTGGATGGCGACGCTGGCGGTGTACTGGGCCATCGATTGCAGCTGGCGCTCCGGCACCGGGAAGGCCTGGAACGGCTCGCCCGGGCGCTTGATCGCCAGCAGTTCGGCGGTTTCTTCCGAGCCGCCCATGAACTGCTGGCAGGCGGCGATGGTGCCATCATCGCCAACTGCCAAGTGACGCACGCTGTTCATCTGCTGGGCCAAGGTCTCCTTGCTCAGCAGCGTGCCGTCACGCTGCATCAGCACCAGGCTCGGCTCCATGGCGTCGAGGTTCATCTCCACCCGGCTCTCGGCCTCGGTACGGATGCCGCCGTTGGCCACCACCAGGGTCTCGCCGTCGGGCAGCCAGGCCACTTCGTGGGGACCGATGCCGTGGGTGGGGATCTCGCCGCTGTAAACCAGGCGCTCGCCCTCGAAGCGGTAGACGCCCAATACGCCACGGCCCGGGTCGCTGGTGTCGTTCTCGGTCGCATACAGCCACTCGCCACCCTTGTGGATCACTGCGTGGCCGTAGAAGTGCCGGCTGGGCTGTGAGGCGAGGGTCTGCAGCAGGCGCCCGTCACGCAGGTCGACCAGATAGCTCTCGGTGCCGGGCCGGCGGGCGACGAACAAGGCGATCGGCAGCGTCGGATGGTTGATGATCGCATGGCAACGCTGGGTCACCTGGGTGCTGAACACCTGGGTGCCGTCCAGGCGAAAGCCGACGGCGTAGTGCTTGCCGTCGCCGTCGTCGCGGGCCGACAGCAGCAACGGTTCGCTGCCTTTGCCGCGGAACAGGCTCCAGCCACCCAGGGTGAGGGCGCTGAGCAGAACGCTACCGAGTTTCAGGGCCTGGCGTCGCAGCATGATCAGTCACCGTCGTTGGCGTTGAAGCCCAGCTGGATATTCAGCGCCTTGGCCAGCTCGCCTTCGTGCAGGCGGTGGACGACGTTGAGGGCATCGTAGATCTGGTTGAGGGTCTGCTTGCCAGCGTCGTCGGCCAGCAGTTCGCCGAGGGTCTTCTGGTTGTCGGCCAGCAGCTTGAGCGCAGCAGCATAGGCATCGTCGATCTTCTGTGCCAGTGCCGTCTGGTCCTTGCCCAAAAGGCCGCGCAGGCCTTGATTGTCGACCCCGACCCAGACGGTCTGGGCGGCCTTGAGCGAGGCTTCCAGGCTCTTGATCGAGGAGTGGCTGCGCCAGGCCTCGGCTTGTAGTGGTTGGGCAATCCCCTTGCTCTGCCGGCCCATCGGCGCGCCAAGTTTCTTCTTCAGGCTGTCCAGGGCGGTGACCTGGGCACGCAGCACGTCGGCGATCGCCTCGTGGGAGTCGGCGTAGCGCTGGTTGGGGAACTTGGTCATCTGCGACAGCATGCCGTCGGTGCTGTTCCAGCCTTTGAGGATTTCTTCGGCCAAGGCCTTCTGGTGTTCGCCGATGGCGACCAGCAGCGGGCAGTAGCGGGCCTTCTGTTCGGCGCTGGCGATGTCCGGCTTGCTGTCGAACAGGATGTATTCGTAGGCGGACAGGCCACGGACCACGACGCTGGCCTTGCTCAGCGATTCGACGGTGACCGCCTGCTCGCCGTTGACCAGTTGCTCGACTTGGCGGCCGACCAGGTTCTTCTTGTCTGGCCAGAACTGCACCTGCCAGGCACGGTTGCCTTCGGCCAGCGGGCCGACCAGCAACGGCTGCAATTCGGCCCAGGCTTTTTGTGCGTTGAGGAAGTCGGCGCGGGCGGCCTCAAGGTCCTGCTTGCCCTCACAGTATGCCAGGGCGCTGGCGGCTAGTTGTCGGTCAGCCTCGACCCAGCGGCTGTAGGTCGGCAGGATCACCTGCTTGGCGATGGCCGCGGAGGTCACTGCCTGTGGGTCTTGTGGCGAGCAGGCGCCCAAGGCGAGTGCGGCGAGGCTGGTGAACAACAGTTTGGGTCGGAACATGCCCGGCTCCTTGTGCGTTTAAAGTGAATTCAGGAAGGCCAGCAGCGCGGCGCGCTGCTCGGCATTGAAGGTCAGTACATGATCGCGCGCCGCCTGGGCTTCGCCGCCGTGCCAGAGCACGGCCTCGAGCAGGTTGCGGGCGCGGCCGTCATGCAGGAGCTGGCTGTGGCCGCTGACGGTTTCGCTCAGGCCGATGCCCCACAGCGGTGGGGTGCGCCAGTCCTGGCCGTTGGCGGCAAATTCGGTGCGCTCGTCACTCAGGCCCGGGCCCATGTCGTGCAGCAGCAGGTCGCTGTAGGGGCGGATCACCTGGTTGGCCAGTTCCGGCTCGGCCGCATTGGCTGCGGTGGTGAATTGCGGGGTGTGGCAGCTCTGGCAACCGGCCTGGTAGAACAGATTCTTGCCGGCCAATACCTGCGGCGCATCGACGTTGCGCCGGGCCGGCACGGCAAGGTTGCGGGTGTAGAAGGTGACCAGGCGCAGGATATTGTCACTGACTTCCTTTTCGCCGCCCTGGCCATCGCCATTGGGCGCGGCCAGGCAATCGACCTGCGCGGCGGTGCAGTCGTCCTTGGGCAACAGGGTGGTGGTCAGGCCCATGTCGCCGGCGAAGGCGTGCACGTTCTGCTGGTTGACGTTGGGCTGCCCTGCCTTCCAGCCGAAGCGGCCGACCACGGTCTTGCCCTGGGCATCGTCCCACACTCGGTTGGCGCGGCCACGGATGCCGTCGCGGTTGTGGTCGTCCGGGTCCTCATTAGCCAGCAGGTCGGCTTCGGGGATGGCCTCGAGCAGACCCAGGCCGATCATCGGCGGGGCGACCCGGGCGGAGAAGCGGGTGTCCGGGTGCAGCGGGCCGTAGCCGAGCTGGCTGATCCGCAGGGTCGGGCGGCGCAGCTCGACCTGGTGGCCGTCCGCGAAGGTAACGCTGTGGTTGTCGTAGGTCACGCGGACTTTGCCTTCCGGGGCCACGCCGGGGATGGCCATGTCCTGCAACTGGGTACCGTAGACGGGCTCTGGGACCACGCCCAGGCGCTCGATCACCTGGGCGTAGTACGGCTGGTCAGGGATCGACAGGCGCACCAGCATCGATACCGCGTTGCTGTCGTCTGGCTCCGGCGGATGGCCGCGACCATCGCGCACGTGGCAGTTCTGGCAGGCGTTGGTGTTGAACAACGGGCCGAGGCCATCGCGGGCAGTGGTGGTGGAAGGGGCGATCACCCAGGGGTTGCGGAAGAAGCTGTTGCCCACGGCGAAGTCCAGGCGTCGTTCGGGCGTGAGATTGGCCGAGGGCAGCGAGTAGGCGTTGCGATCGCTGCGCTGCACCGTCGCCTTGCCGCCCGAGAGCGCCTCGCCGGGCTCGGCCTGGGTGAAACGCGGGGCGTCGTCACAGGCGGCGAGGGCGAAGGCCAGCAGCAGGGGGCTTAGGCGGAGCACGGACATCGAGGATCCTGGGCATGGGCGAAAAACCGGCGTGCAAGCTTATCAGGCCGGGGGTGATTGAATAAGAGCAATTTGCAATTGCCAGATGAAATTGGCTTTACCTGGAAATGTCCGCGCCCACCCATTGCGCTCCCGAAGGCATGTCACGGAAATGAAAAAGGCGGCCCGAAGGCCGCCTCTGCTGAACCGCGACGCTGATCAGAATTCGTGATCGGCGGTGTCCGGGTTCAGGTTGTCGATGCCCAGCTTGCCCGCGGCCTGCTCGATCGCGCCGGTCTGCTTGACCAGGGAGGCGATGGCATCACGCACGATCTGGTTGCCGGCGGCATTGTCGGCGGCGATCAGTTGGTCGTAGTGCTCGCCCTTGAGCGCGTGATCGACGATCACCTGGATCTTGGCTTCGGTGGCTTCCAGGTCGGCTTTGAGGGTGGCGTCGGTGGCGGGATCGGCCTTGGCCACCAGCGACGACAGGCTCGGGCCGCTCAGCTTGCTGCCGTCGACACGGGAATATTCGCCCAAGTAGACGTTGCGGATGCCCTTGGCGTCGTAGAAGTGCGAGTAGTGGGTGTTGTCGCTGAAGCAGTCGTGTTCGTCTTCCGGCGAGTTGGCCTCCAGCGAGACCTTCATGCGCTCGCCCGCCAGTTCGCCCAGCGACAGGCTGCCCATGCCGAACAGCATCTTGCGCAGGCCATCGTTGGCCGACTCTTTTTCCAGGCTCGCGCGGTAGTTGTCGGCGACGTTCGGCGCCCAGTTGCCGACCATTTCCTCGAGGTCCTTGACCAGCAGGTCGGTGGCCGCCTTCAGGTAGGCACGACGACGGTCGTTGTGCCCGCCGGTGGCACCTTTGCCTTCGAGGTAGTCGGAGGCCGGGCGGTTGCCCGCGCCTGGGCCGGTGCCGTTGAGGTCCTGGCCCCAGAGCAGGAATTCGATGGCGTGGTAGCCGGTGGCAACGTTGGCTTCGGAGCCGCCCAGCTCGTTCAGGCTGGCCAGCTTCTCGGGGGTGATGTCCTTGACGTCGATCTTGTCTTCGCCCACCTGGATCTCGGTGTTGGCGATGATGTTGGCGTTGGCCGCCGGGTTGCCCAGGGCGTGCTCGTAGCTCTTGTCGACGTAGTCGATCAGGCCTTCATCCAGGGGCCAGGCGTTCACCTGGCCTTCCCAGTCGTCGATGATGGTGTTGCCGAAGCGGAAGACTTCGCTCTGCAGGTACGGTACGCGCGAGGCGACCCAGGCGTCCCGGGCGGCTTTGAGCGTCTGGTCGTCGGGCTTGGCGAGGAAGGCGTCGACGGCGGTCTGCAACTGCTTGGCGGTGCTCAGCGAGTCGCTGTACACGGCATGGACCATCTCGGCGTAGTGCTTGACCACGGCCTTGGCGGCGGCTTCATCGACAGCCCCTGGTGCCGCGGTGGTGGTGGCAGCGGCAGGTGCCTGGGCTTGCGGTGCGGCGGCCTTGTCGTCCTTGCCTTCGCCGCAACCGGCGAGGGCGATGGCGATGGCCAGCAGACTGGCGGAGGCCAGAGGCATTCGAATCATTGTTGGTTTCCTGCGTCGTGTGGTTGGACCATGGGTGGACCGTGCGCCGTGGCACGCGAAACCGCAACATCATGCGAAAGATTTGCATTTGCTGTAAAGGGGCGGGCGCGCATTTCATGCAAACGCCCGTTTGCGCGGCTTCACCCAGGTTGGCGGTGGTTACAACGCGGAAACCTGGTTGCGTTGCGCCTGCTTGAGGAAGTTGGTCAGTTCACGCGCGGAAAGCGGTTTGCTGTAGTGGTAGCCCTGACCCTCATGGCAGCCCTGGGCGATGATGTAGGTCTCCTGTTCGGCGGTTTCCACGCCTTCGGCGATCACCTGCATGCCCAGGCTCTTGCCCAGCTGGATGATGGCGCGAACGATGGTGGCGTCGTCATCGTCGTCGAGCAGGTCCTGGACGAAGCTCTTGTCGATCTTGATCTTGTCCAGCGGCAGCGACTTCAGGTAGCTGAGCGAGGAGTAACCGGTGCCGAAGTCGTCGATGGCGATCAAGGCCCCGGAGCGGCGCAGGCTCAGCAAGTGTTGGGCGGCGGTGCTGATGTCTTCCATCAGGCCGGTCTCGGTGACTTCCAGCTCCAGGCTGCGCGGTGGCAGGCGGTAGGCCTGCAGCAGGTTGTTGACCACCCGCGGCAGCTCGTTGTGGTGCAACTGCACAGTGGACAGGTTCACCGCCATGCGCAGTTCGCTGAAGCCCTGGTCGTGCCATTCGCGCAACTGCCGGCAGGCCTGGTCGAGCACCCACTCGCCGATGCTGATGATGCTGCCGTTCTGCTCGGCCAGGGGGATGAACTGGTCGGGCGGGACCATGCCCAGCTCCGGGTGCTGCCAGCGTAGCAACGCTTCGACGCCGACCACGCGGTGGTCGCGATAGCTGATCTGCGGTTGGTACACCAGGTACAGCTGGTTGCGCGGCAGGGCTTCGCGCAGGTCCTTTTCCAGCTCGCGGCGGCGGCGCATCTCGCTGTCGACGCTGGCGATGTAGAACTGGTAGCGGTTGCGCGAGCGGGCCTTGGCCAGGGTCATGGTCTGCTCGGCCTTTTGCAACAGCTTCTCGGTGCTGTCGCCGTCCTCGGGGAACAGGGTGATGCCGATGGTGGCGCGCAGGCGGATCTGCTGGTGGTCGAGGTCAAAGGGTGCCTCGAGGTCGTCGAGGATGCTCTGGGCCAACTCGGCGGCTTCGTAGGGCTGCTCTATATTGGCCTGGACCAGGGCGAACTGGTCGCCGCCCAATCGCGCCAGGGCGCCGAGGCGGCCGCTGTGCGCGCGCAGGCGGTCGGCCAGGGCCAGCAGCAGCTGGTCGCCGACCTGGTAGCTGAACTGCTCGTTGATGCCTTTGAAGTCGTCCAGACCCACGCACAGCACGGCGACGCGGCGCTGCAGGCGGCCACCGTCGACGAGAATCTTGTCCAGTTGCTGTTGCAGTTGCTGGCGATTGGGCAGGCCGGTGAGGAAGTCGTACTGGGCCATGCGCTGCAGGCTGTTCTCGGCCTCGTGGCGCAGGTGGGTGTTGCGTTCGATGGAGGCCAGCAACTGGTTGGCGGTGTTTACCCAGATGCCCAGCTCGTTGCGCTCGTGCCCCTTGAGCAGGGGATCTGGTGCTGGCTGGGGCGGTCGGGGTTGATTTGCGTCAGGTGCTCGATGATCTTCGACAGCGGCTTGGTCAACAGCCAGTGGTACACCAGGTACAGCACCAGGCCCATGGCCAGTGCGCGCAGCACGCCGGAGATGAAGATGATCACCGCGTTGACCAGGAAACCCTCGCCATAGGCGCAGGTGTCGAGGGTGATGCTCAGGTCGCCGTAGTATTCACTGTAGGGACCGCGGCCGACCAGTTGCGTGGTGTAGGTGCGCTCCTGGCCGAGGATCAGGTCGGTCAGCCAGCGCATGGACATGTCCTGCAGTGGCCGGGATTTTTCCGCGAGCATGGTTTCGTTGGGGTGGCCGATGGAGGCCATGCGCACCGAGCCGTCCTGGAACAGGCCTTCCATCACTTGCATGCCCATCTCCCGATCGAGGCTGTACACCGCCTGCGTCGAGGGGTCGCGGAACATGTCGAGGATGCGCTGGGCGTCGTTGTTCACGGACTGGCGGGTCTTGTAGGCGTCATAGACGATCTGCGCACAGCTGAGTACGACGCCGACAGCCAATGCCGAGAGCAGTACGACCCTCAGCAACTTGACCGATAAGCTGTTTCGGAATTCCAGCTTCAATGGGGTTTCCTTAATCCATGCGCATGCCATTATTTTGCCATCAACCATGGCGAGAGACTATCGACCCCATACCCCGTCAGGCAACCTGTCCGTCGACGGAATTGCCCTTGACTCTGTATCGGTCGAGCGGTCATGCGACTTGAGTGCGCTGCGTCAACTTTCCAGAAGGTTGATGTTAGCGCGCTATGCGGGCTGAGCAAGAGCGCGAAGATGGGTTGCAAGCAATTCTGTCAGGTCTGCCCTTGCAGGAGGCGAACACATTTCCCCAGGCAATAAAAAACCCGGCGCCGGGCCGGGTCTTTTGAATTCAAGGCGAGCAATCAGGCCTTGAAGGTCTTACCTTCGAACTGCTCGGCAACGAACTTCCAGTTGACCAGGTTCCAGAACGCCTCGACGTACTTCGGACGCAGGTTGCGGTAGTCGATGTAGTAGGCGTGTTCCCAGACGTCGCAGGTCAGCAGCGGGGTGTCGCCGCTGGTCAGCGGGCAGCCGGCGCCGATGGTGCTGGCCAGGGCCAGGGAACCGTCAGCCTTCTTCACCAGCCAGCCCCAGCCGGAACCGAAGGTGCCGACCGAAGTCTTGGTGAACTCTTCCTTGAACTTGTCGAAGGAACCGAAGGCAGCGGTGATGGCGTCAGCCAGGGCACCGGTCGGTTGGCCACCGCCGTTTGGCGACAGGCAGTTCCAGTAGAAGGTGTGGTTCCAGACTTGGGCTGCGTTGTTGAAGATGCCGCCCGAAGAGCTCTTGACGATCTCTTCCAGGGTCTTGCCTTCGAATTCGGTGCCTGGGACCAGGTTGTTCAGGTTCACGACATAGGTGTTGTGGTGCTTGTCGTGGTGAAACTCCAGGGTTTCCTTGGAGATGTGCGGCTGCAGGGCATCGTGGGCGTACGGCAGCGGCGGCAATTCAAAAGCCATGGTGGATCTCCTGATTCAGGTCTGTTTGCGGTATGCGCAAGGCCGATCACGGGCGGCCCGGTGAGCGTCGGCGAGTTTGTACTCTTTGCGACGCAAGGGCTGGATCATAGCACCGGCCTCGGCGCTTAACCACGCAACATCTATAGGGAATAGAGGTTCCAGAGCGGTTGGCTGGGGCCGACAGGTGGGCTGCGTGACTGTCTCGGCTCAGCGAGGGATACCCGGTTTTTTCGCGGCGTCAGTTGAAGATCAACTGCGCCGCCACCGCGAACATCATTACCGCCACCATCAGGTCCAGCATGCGCCAGGTCGCCGGGCGCGCCAGCCATGGCGCCAACCAGGCAGCGCCGATCGCCAGGGTCGAGAACCATACCAGCGAGGCGCTGGCGGCGCCGGCCACGTAGGCGCCGGGCACGGTCTGCTGGGCGCCGAGGGAGCCGATCAGCAACACGGTATCGAGGTAGACGTGCGGGTTGAGCAGGGTCACCGCCAGGGCGCTGAGCAACACCGCGCGGCGCGAACGCATGCCCTGGCCTTCCTGATGCTGCAGGCTCTGTTTAGAGCAAGCGCTGCGCAGGGCCTTGGCGCCGTACCAGATCAGGAACAGCGCACCGCCCCAGCGGGCCACGGCCAGCAGTGTCGGGTTGTGCGCTAGCACCGTGGCCAGGCCGAATACCCCGGCGGCGACCAGCAGCGCATCGCAGACGATGCACAATGCGGCTACGGGCAGGTGGTGTTCACGGCGCAGACTTTGTGCCAGGACGAAGGCGTTCTGCGCGCCGATGGCCATGATCAGGCCGAAGGCCACCAGCATGCCGTTGAGATAGCTTTGCCACATAGCGGGAACACTCCACTGGCGCCGATGCACGATCGGCGCGGGTTGCCAAGAAAGATGTGGCCATTCTGGCTGTTGTGGCGGTATAAGAAAAACAAATAGAGCTGATCAGTCATTAGAGAAATCGATGTTCGACTACAAATTGCTCGCTGCCCTCGCCGCGGTAATCGAGCAAGGTGGTTTCGAGCGTGCGGCCCAGGTACTGGGGTTGTCGCAATCAGCCATCTCGCAACGCATCAAGCTGCTTGAAGCACGGGTTGGCCAGCCAGTGCTGGTGCGCGCCACGCCACCGAGCCCGACCGAAGTCGGGCGCCAGTTGCTCAACCATGTGCAGCAGGTGCGCCTGCTCGAGCGCGACCTGCAACGCCAGGTGCCGGCACTGGACGAGGAAGGCATGCCCGAGCGCCTGCGTATCGCCCTTAACGCCGACAGCCTGGCGACCTGGTGGGCGGGGGCGGTAGGCCCGTTCTGCGCCGCGCAGCAGGTGCTGCTCGACCTGGTGGTCGAGGATCAGGAGGTCGGTCTCAAGCGCATGCGCGCCGGCGAAGTGGCGGCCTGCCTGTGTGGCAGTGAACGGCCGGTGGCCGGAGCGCGCAGTCTGCCGTTGGGCTCGATGCGCTATCGGGCGCTGGCCAGCCCCATGTTCAAGGCGCGTTACTTTCCCACCGGGTTCGCGGTCGAGCGCCTGGCCCGTGCCCCGGCAATCGTGTTCGGGCCGGACGATTTCCTGCAGCATCGTTACCTGGCGTCGTTGGGTGTACAGGAGGGCTTCCTGCATCACCTGTGCCCCTCGTCCGAAGGTTTCATGCGCATGACGGAGGCCGGCCTCGGCTGGGGGCTGGTGCCGGAGCGACAGGTGGCCAAGCAGCTGGCACGTGGCGAGCTGGTGGAAATCTGTGTCGATACCCCCATCGATGTGCCGCTGTACTGGCATCATTGGCGCAACGGCGGGCAGTTGCTCGCCCAGTTGACCGACCACCTGCGCCATTCGGCGCGGGACTGGCTGGTGCCCTTGTAGGCACTTCAAGCGTCAGCTGCATCCGAAATAAAGCAAGGCGGAGTCTTACATGCGAATTCTGGTCACCGGCGCGAGCGGCTTCATCGGCGGACGCTTTGCGCGTTTTGCCCTGGAGCAGGGCCTGGATGTGCGGGTCAATGGCCGGCGGGCAGAGGGTGTGGAGCATCTGGTCAAGCGTGGGGCGCAGTTCATCCCCGGCGACCTGGGCGACGCCGAACTGGCCCGGCGCCTGTGTCAGGGCATGGACGCGGTGGTGCACTGCGCTGGCGCCGTGGGGACCTGGGGCCGCTATCAGGACTTCCACCAAGGCAACGTGGTGCTTACCGAGAACGTGGTTGAGGGCTGCATCAAGGAACATGTGCGGCGCCTGGTACACCTGTCGTCGCCGTCGATCTACTTCACCGGCCGCTCGCGCCTGGACATCCGCGAAGACCAGGTCCCACGCCGCTTCCACGACCACTACGCGCTGACCAAGCACCTGGCCGAGCAGAAGGTGTTCGGCGCCCAGGAGTTCGGCCTGGAGGTGCTGGCGCTGCGCCCGCGCTTCGTCACCGGTGCGGGCGATGCGAGCATCTTCCCACGGCTGATGCGCATGCAGGCCAAGGGGCGCGTGGCGATCATCGGCAATGGCCTGAACAAGGTCGATTTCACCAGTGTGCACAACCTCAACGAGGCACTGCTCAGCGCACTGTTCGTCGAGGACCAGGCCTTGGGCCAGGCCTACAACATCAGCAACGGCCAGCCGCTGCCGCTGTGGGATGTGGTCAACTACGTGATGCGCCGCATGCAGCTGCCCCAGGTCACCCGCTATCGCTCACCCGGCCTGGCCTACAGCCTGGCGGCGCTCAACGAAGGCGCCTGCCTGCTCTGGCCCGGGCGCCCGCAGCCGACCCTGAGCCGCACCGCGGTGCAAGTGATGAGCACGGATTTCACCCTCGATATCAGCCGCGCGCGCCAGTATCTGGACTACCGGCCCGGCAGCGATGTGTGGTCGGCGCTGGATGAATTCTGCAGCTGGTGGCAGGCGCAATCCGGGCAACGCTGAACCTGTGCGTGGGATGATGGTCATCAGTGCGCCGCCCTGGCGGTTTATACTCATGCCTCTTTGCTACTACCGCGGTTGAATGCACCCATGCGTAACGACGCCCACGATGATTTCGATGATGTGCCGACCCTTCGTGCCGGCACCCCTGATGACGATGAATTGCTGCCTGCCCATGTGGCCCGTAGCCGCCAGAAGGCGGTGCGACCGCGTAGCAATGGCCCGCTGTGGACATTGCTGGGCGCCTCGTTCATCGCCTTGGCCGGGCTTGGCTGGTGGAGTTTCCAGCAGATCACCCTGATGGAGCAACAGCTGGTCGCGACCCAGGAAAGCTTTGCCCGGATCAGTGAAGAGGCAGCCGGGCGCCTGCAGGTGATCAGCGGCAAGGTCGATGCCAGTGAGTCCAGCAGCAACACCGGCAGCGAGGCATTGAAGTTGCAGATTCGCCAGTTGCAGGCTTCCCTGGCCGAGCAGGGCAAGCAGCAGTTGGGCGTCGCCGGGCAGGCGGGAGACCTGGGCAAGCGCCTTGAACAGGTGCTGGCCGATACCCGTGAACAGCAGAAGGCGGTCACCGAACTGCAAAGCCAGTTGCAGGCGCAACTCAAGGCCGTCAATGCCGAGCTGGCCGCACTCAAGTCGGGGCAGGTGGATGGCGGTAAGCTCGATGGCCAGCTCAAGAGCCTGAGCAACGAGGTGGCGGCGCTGAAGAAACAGGGCAACCCGAGTGCCGCCATCGAGAGCCTGGAGCAAGATATGCTGGTGCTCAAGAGCCAGGTGGACAATCGCCCGGCAGTCTCTGCAGGCGGAGCTTCGGTGCAGGAGTTCGATGCCTTCCGCGGGCAGACGACCCGCAATATCAACACCCTGCAGAGCCAGATCCAGAACTTGCAACAGCAGATCAATGCCCGCCCTTGAGCCGAGCATGAATGTGGCACCTGGTACTTCGATCAGGTGCCATTGCCTCTGATCTTGCCTGTTTCCCGCGCCTGCAGCATTCCCTTCGGCAGACCCCGCCCCGTCCGTACCTGGCATTTTTGTCAGGTGTTGGACTGGCGGGAGTTTGTTACATCTACAGCACGACGACGGCAGCCGTTTCCTTCCTTGATCCTGTTTCCATCACTCGTTGGCAAATGCCTTGTGTCGTGACGAACTCGTTGCCCCGTATCCGCAAGGGTGCAGGGCCGCGTACCTGTAGAATCGATTAGGAAAATGGCCATGAACAAGCCTGTATCCAAACAACTTAGCGGTCAATTGCTGCGGCCCGCGGGTAAACGCTCCAGAGTATTGTTTCCACAGGGTGGAGTGTTGGAATTCAAGGACCTGATTGTCGAGGGTCTGGTTGATGACGGCGTGGACAATCCTGCCGAACTCTTGCCGGTGGCGGCCCATGACAAACCGTTGACCGTGAGGGTGCCCAACTGGGATGAGGTCGAGGAAGGTATGGTCATCGCGCTGTATGTGAACGGTGACGACGAACTTGAAGGGGTGGATGGGGCCTGGCATTCGGTCACGAGGGCTGAAGAGGCGGATCCGACTCACAAGTTTCCACTGGCGTTGCCAAGTAGTTACTGGGATTTCGTTGCAAAGGGCGAGGATCGCACCTTCCAGGTGGGTTACTCGGTCCGACCAGAGTTTTCAGGTGAGTACGAAAGAGGGCCCAACCGGGTCATCCGTATCGACAAACTGGCGCCGGGTGGCAACCCGGGTACGCTCGCCAGGCTATCGTTTGCTGCGGACATCGAGGCCAGGCAACGCATCCTGAAAACGGATTTTGTCGCGGGTATGCTTACGGTTCATGTCAGGGGCTATCTGGCGCAGCGGCAGGGTGACCAGATCATGGTGACCATAACTGACGGCACCACCCCATTGTTGGTTGGCCCCTTCTCCGTCACCAGCAGTACTGACGCCACGCCTGTGGAGTTGCCGCTGGCCGAGCTGCAAAAGCTCAAGGACAATACCCCGATCAAATTCACCTACACGTCGCAGGATCGGGCAGGGAATCTCTCGATCGTTTCCGTGCCACATGACACCCTCCAGTTACTGCTACAGGATATTCCCGTCGTTTTGCCAACACCTGAAGTGCCAGGCTTTGATCAGCCGGGCGATCCGCTGATCCTCGACAAAGATGCCCGTGCGGGCATCAGGCTGGTGGTTCCCACGGTCACCGGGGCTCGTATCGGAGACGAGGTCGTCGTGCTTTGGGGAACGCAACGTTCGGATAAACATGAAGTCACTGTGGTGCGGCCATCGCCAGACCCATTGTTGGAGCCGTATTTGCTTTATCCGCTGACCAGC
Source organism: Pseudomonas sp. FW305-96 (assembly GCF_058783825.1). NCBI lineage: Bacteria > Pseudomonadati > Pseudomonadota > Gammaproteobacteria > Pseudomonadales > Pseudomonadaceae > Pseudomonas > Pseudomonas sp. FW305-96. Next base: position 94,327 of record NZ_JBYSYW010000017.1, on the reverse strand, counting down.
GCTGGGCCGCAGACAGGTGCCGTGGCGGTCAGCTATGAACTGTGGCGCGACGGCTTCAAGATCGGCGACGCGATGTCCACGGCGACCGTGAATGTCGACCTGCGACTGCCGGGTGGGCCCGATCCCGATCCGGAGCTGCCAGGGCATGGCAATCTGAAATTGGCCACCATCGTCGGCAATGACTCCGGGCAAGCGGATGACCTGACACCCGAGGATGTCGCCGCCGGGGCGCAAGTGACCATCCCCTGGTTCGCCGTGGACGGTAGTGAACTGTTGGAGGAGGACGATGAACTCGAACTGATCTGGGGCGAACAGCCCCCCCACGCGCTTGATCCCGTGAGCGCTGCCGAGGCGGCTGCCGAGGTCGACATCACCCGCCGGGTTCCCTCGACCGTGTTGGCCAGCGAGCCCAGCGGCACCGTACAGATGGCCTATACCGTGACCCGGGTGTTCGGTGCGAACGGCGAGGAAAACACCGCGCTGTCGCCCTCCAAGCCTGTTGCCGTCTTGCGCGGGCAAGATCTACCGGGAGAGGGTACTGCGCTCAAGGCACTCGAGTTCACCGACCTCAATCGGTTTGGCGCAATCGACATCGAAAAGGCGCAACGACCTTTACCGGTGAAAATAGAGCTTTATGACAACGTGGAGGAGGGCGACACCATCGTGATCCATCTCAGGGCAGACGACAGTCAGCGGCCGACTCCCGGAAACCCGATCTCGGCTGCTGAAGAAGATCTCGATTTCATCAGAATCGAAGCCCACCATAAACGTGCCGGAGAACTCACCCTCGAAATCGCACGTCGATGGGCGTTCATCGTCTGTTCCGGCTCGGCCACCGTCGAATACACGGCGACGAATGCCCATGGGCCGGTGAAGGCTGGTCACATGCGTGTGCCGGTCACGGTAAGAGAGCCCAGCCAGCCGACATGCCCGCTGCCTTGAAGTGACGGTGCCCTGGTGATTCGCCAGGGCACTGCTTCTTCATATTCCGTGGTTGCCTGTAGGCACCTTGGCTAGCAGAGGATGACGCATGAGCACCTTCAATGAAGGGATAAAGGGCACGCTTGAATTCAAAGCACTCGAAGTCGATGCGCTGTTGGATGACGGTTACGATGAGCTCCCCGAACTGTTACCGGGCGACAGGCTGGGCGATGATCTGCATGTAATCGTCCCGTGGTGGCCGGAGATTGTGGTTGATGACCACATCGCGTTGGTCTGGGACGAAGAGATCCTCGAGGCCGAGCACGGCGCTAACCATCGTGTCGAGCAATATGAGGCGCAAGACCCCAAGCATGAGTTCGAGCTGACCCTGCCCGCTTCCTATTGGCGTTCGGTAGGGGAGGGGGAGGAATCGCGGTTCAGCTTGGGCTACGCAGTCCGCCCTTCCCTGAGCACGGTCTGGGAGCATGGTCCCAGCCGGTTTGTTCGCGTTGACAGGCTGGCCCCCGGAGGTGAGGAGGGGGCCTTGGGGAAGATGGTGTTCCCCAAGGCATTGGAGGACAGGGGCGTCATCCTTGAGTCCGATTTCGAGCAGGGTGTGCTCTGGGCCACGATCAGTGGTTATTTGCATCAGGCGCTGGGTGACACGATCACGGTGAGTATGACCGATGGCATTGAACGAGTCAGCGCGGGGCCGTTCACCGTGGACAGCGAGAGAGAGGCTACCCCCATCGCATTGCCCCAGGCCCAGTTGCAGACATTGGTTGGCGGAATTCCTGTCTCTTTCACCTACCAGGTACTGGACCGGGCAGGTAATGAGTCCGCCCTGTCCCTGGCTCATGACAGCCTGGTGCTCGAGGTCGTTCAGCCCCTGCCCGCGCCGCGAGTGGCGGAGGCAGACGAGGCGGGCAATCTTGACTTCAGCCTGCTTGGAGATGCCGACGTTCTTGTTTATCTGGACCCCGACGACCGTTGGGTAGTCGGGCAGGCGGTGACGCTGGTCTGGGTGGGCATGACCGCCAATGGCAGCCGTCTGGCGCCTGTGATCAAGCACGGCCAATTGAAGGCTGATGGCGTTGAGTGTTCTTTGGAGAACGCCCATGCGGCAGCGGTTTTACAGGGGGATGCACACCTTGTCTATCGCATTGACGAAAGTGGACTCGGGTCCGATCCACGGGTGATCTCCATTATCGGCTCCCTCGAACTTGAAGCTCCTGAGGTGGATGAGGCAGCGGAGGGGGCGCTCGATCCCGAGGATGTTCCGCCGCAGGGCGCGACGATACGGATCAAGGCCTACCCGCACATGGCCAAGGGGGATCAGCTCCTGCTGGAGTGGAAAGGCATGTCCGCTGCTGGAGATCCTCATGATCTTTCCTGGACCCTCGATGTTCAACAGGTGGGTGACCTTGAGCAACAGGTCGGGAAGGACGAGGTCGACGTCCTCGACGGGGGGCGGGTCACCTTGTTCCATACGCTGACTGCAGTGGGCGGCGCCCTCTCCGGTTCCGCGAATTGTGATCTGCGAGTAGGGCGTGTTGCTTTCCCGCGCCCCGAAGTGGAAAAGGCGTTCGGCGATGACAAAGACCAGTTGGACTTCAACCGCGACTTCGTCGGGGCCAGCCATGTGAAGGTCACCGTGCGCCAGTACGCCGGCATGGTCGGGGACCAGGTCGCGGTAGTGCTGGAAGTGCCGGACCTTGCCTACCAGTCACCCTGGAAGGACGTCGTCGGGCCAGCGGATCTGGTGTTCGAGGTGCCCGCTGGCGTGGTGATGCATGGGATCGGACATAGGGTGCCGATCAGCTACAGGATCCTGCGCGGTGATCAAGAGGAAACCTCGGATGTGCTGGAGCTGAACATTCACGAACAGCTGTTGGATATGCAGGCTCCCAGATACATGTCCTTTGCCGGCCAGGAACCGAAGTTCATCGTGCGCTATCACGAGGTCAAGAGCGGCGACCAGGTCGACATTCACTGGCAGGTTGAAGGGGAACTGTCCAGGAGTGCAACGGCGGCAGTATTTAAGGACGCCACCTACTGGCTTGTGTCTATCGAGCCAGGCTGGGTTGACGCAGATGAAGGAAAGACGGTTTACGCCAACTATTCCATTGTTCCGAAAGTGGGTGAAAAACGGCAGTTTTCGCCTGTTCATGCATTCAAACCGAAGTAACGGCTCGGCCCCAGCAGATCCCACATTCCAGGCGCTATGGCGAGACGGAAAGCAGTGTTCTTCCGACGTAACAACAGAAAAATCTTACAGAAGATTTTCGGCTTTCTGTCGAGACTGTTCGCCGTTTCAACTGCGCCGAGTTGCTACCACAACTAGCCGTTCGGTTGACGATGTTAAGTGGGAGATCGATATGAGAGTTTTCAGCATACCCTTGAATATTGCGGTGGGTCTGATAGCTGCCATGACAGGCACTGGCCTGGTCGAGGCCAAGGTACTCGACAACCAGAGTGAAACGGTCACGGGGCCGGTCGCGGATACCTATGAGCTGAGAAACGGATCGACCCTGGAGATCACCGCCACCGGCAGCACTCAGGGTATTACGGTCTCTACGGGATCGACTGTCACTGTCAATGGTGGACAGGTAGCTGCCACCGGCACGCAAGCCGGCATCAACCTGCGCGATGGCACCCAGGCGCTGCTCAATGGCGCAACCGTGACGGGTGGGGCGGCGGCATCCTCGTTCGGCGTTTCGGCGCTTCTGGCCTCCAGCATCCGGGCCCAGGGCAGCACGATTGCAGGTGGCAGTGGTGCCTCCCTTGTGCAAGGCAGCAGTCTTGTACTGGAAGGCAGCACGCTCACTGGGCTGGAACGCGTCGGTGCTTTCGTCGTCGGCTCCAGTCTGCAAGCCACGGGTGGCAGCCTCGTCAGTGGCAAGACGTATGGTCTGGATGTGCGCCAGGAGTCGGCAGCCAACGGCGGTGGCGACTCCCGGGTGGCCCTGGATGGATCGACGGTCAGGGGCGACACCCAGAGTGCCATCATTGTCAGGGCCGGCACCCGTAGTTCCACCGGCACCGCACATATTCTGGTGGCCAACGGCAGCCAGCTTATCGGTGGCAATGGCAATATCCTCGAGGTCATCGGCGGCATGACCGCCGACTTCACCGCAGACAACAGTCAACTGAGCGGCGACGTAGTGGTGGAAGCCGGCAGTACCGCGAACCTGTTGCTGCAGAACAATGCCTCGCTGCGGGGGAACCTGGTCAATGTGCAGAGCCTGGAGCTGAACAGCGGTGGCCGCTGGATCCTGACCAAGGATGGCGAGGTTGGCGACCTGACGCTCGACAATGGCACGGTGGATTTCACCGACCGGGACACAACGACTGGCTTCAAGACCCTGACGGTAGACAACCTCAAGGGCTCGGGCATCTTCGTGATGGACATCGACCTGGCCAGTGGTACCGGCGATCTGCTGAAGGTCACCGGGGCCGCCGAGGGCAGCCACCAGTTGAGCATCGCCAGTACCGGTGCCGACCCGGTCGAAGGGCAGGCTCCGCACCGTATCGTCGAAACCGGTGGTGGTGATGCGACCTTCGGCCTGCTGCACGATATCGATTTCGGTACCTACACCTACACCCTGGAAAAAGGCGAGGGCGAGGACAACTGGTACCTGGTGCAGAAGTTCGACGACAGCGGCAGCCCCATCGTGACGCCGGGCGCCCGGGCAGTGCTGGGGATGTTCAGCGCCGCGCCTACCGTCTGGTATGGCGAGCTGTCCTCGTTGCGCAGCCGCATGGGTGAATTGCGCCTGGGGCATGGCCAGGGCATCTGGATGCGCAGCTACGGCAACCGCTACAACCTTTCGGCGGGCAACGCTGTGGCCTATCAGCAGGACCAGAACGGTGTGAGTTTCGGTGCCGACGGCGCGGTGCCGGGCCACGACGGGCGCTGGCTGCTCGGGGTCATGGGCGGTTACAGCGAGTCCGACCTGGACTTCAGCCTCGGTTCATCCGGCAAGGTCAAGAGCTACTACGTCGGGGCCTACAGCACCTGGATGGCCGACAATGGGTACTACATTGACGCTGTGCTCAAATACAACCGTTTCCGTAATCGCAACGACGTGGTGATGAGCGATGGTCGCAAGACCAAGGGCGAATATCACAATGACGGCCTCGGGGCCTCGGTGGAGGTCGGGCGGCACTTCAAGCTGGACGATGGCTGGTATGTCGAGCCGTTCACCCAGCTGTCCACGCTGTGGGTCGATGATGACAGCTACACGTTGGACAACGGCATGCGCGCACAGAGCGATGGCGCCAACTCGGTGCTCGGCAAGGTCGGAGCGCAGGTCGGGCGCAGCCTGGCGCTGGACAACGGCAGTGTCCTGCAGCCTTACCTGAAAGTCGCGGCGGCTCACGAGTTCATCAACAGCAACAAGGTGAAGATCAACGACAACCACTTCACCAACGACCTCTCCGGCACCCGTGGCGAAGTGGCCGTGGGCCTGGTGGCGCAGGTCTCGGAAGTGCTGCAGCTGCACGGCGAGTTCCAGTACAGCAATGGCGAGCATATCGAGCAGCCGTACGGGGTCAACCTGGGGTTGCGCTATAACTTCTGATCGCTCGCAGGCATGCACTTGCAGGAGCGGGCTCGCCCCGCTCCTGCAGGTTTTGAATGCGACTACAGCCGCGGGTAGTCGATATAACCTACCGGCCCTTTGGCATAGAAGGTCTCCGGATGCGGCGCATTGAGCGGTGCATCGGCGGCCAGGCGCGCTGGCAGGTCGGGGTTGGCGATGAACGGAATGCCGAACGCCACCGCATCGGCTTTACCGCTGGTCAGGGCAGCGTTGGCGCCGGCCTTGTCAAAGCGCTCATTGACGATATAGGGGCCGCCGAACGTCGCCTTGATCAGCGGACCGATGCTGTCGTCAGCCTCTTTCTCCCGCGAGCAGATGAAGGCGATGCCGCGCTTGCCCAGCTCCCGGGCCACATAGGTGAATGTCTCGGCACGGTCGGCGTCGCCCATGTCATGGGCATCGGCCCGTGGCGCCAGGTGCACGCCCACGCGGCCCGGGCCCCACACCTCGATGGCGGCATCGGTCACTTCCAGCAGTAACCGCGCGCGGTTCTCCAGCGAGCCGCCATAGCGGTCGGTGCGCTGGTTGGTGCTGCTCTGCAGGAACTGGTCGAGCAGGTAGCCGTTGGCGCCGTGGATCTCCACGCCGTCGAAGCCGGCGGCCTTGGCGTTCTCGGCGCCGCTGCGGTAGGCCTCGACGATGTCGGCGATCTCTTCGGTTTCCAGCGCGCGCGGTGTCGGGTAGTCACTGAGCGGGCGCACCAGGCTGACATGACCCTTGGGCTGGATCGCGCTGGGGGCCACTGGCAGTTCGCCGTTGAGGTACGACGGGTGGGAGATGCGCCCGACGTGCCACAGTTGCAGGAAGATGCGCCCACCCGCGCCATGGATGGCCTTGGTCACGTTGTGCCAGCCACGCACCTGCTGGTCGTTCCAGATCCCGGGAGTATCCGGATAGCCGACGCCCATCGGCGTGACCGAGGTCGCCTCGCTGAGGATCAGCCCGGCGCTGGCGCGTTGCACGTAGTACTCGGCCATCAGCGCATTGGGCACGCGGCCTTCGTCGGCGCGGCAACGGGTCAGCGGGGCCATGATGATGCGGTTGGGCAGTTCCAGGTCGCCCAGGGTGATCGGGTCGAACAACGTCGTCATGTGCAAAGCCTCGCTTGGATCAGGTCAGAGCTCTTGGCTCATGTGCTCGAGGAACGCCTTGATGGTCGCCTCGTTGCGTTTGAAGAAATGCCATTGGCCGATCTTCTGGCTGCTGATCAGGCCGGCGCGCTGCAGGGTGGCCAGGTGAGCGGAGACGGTCGACTGCGACAGGCCACAGCGTTGGTCGATCTGCCCGGCACACACACCGTGTTCGGTGCTGTGATGCTGCTCGGGGAACTGCGCGGCCGGGTCTTTCAGCCAGTTGAGGATGTCGCGCCGAACCGGATGGGCCAGGGCTTTTATTATTTCGTCGAGATCGATGGGCATGGTGGGGCTCGTGGTGTGTAGCGGTATATCGCGATGTGGCGAAATATAAATCGCTGCATCGCGATATACAAATATGAAGTGGTCATAAGGCAAGTCTTGATAACTATATCGTCTTGTGACGATATAGCTGACAGCGGTGCTAGACTGGCGCCATGAACTATCTCGCGCACCTTCATCTGGGCGGCCCCGCGCCGCAGCAACTGCTTGGCAGCCTGTATGGCGATTTCGTCAAGGGCGAGCTCGCAGGGCGCTTCCCGCCTGCGCTGGAGGCTTCGATTCGGCTGCACCGACACATCGACCGCTACACCGACAGCCACCCGCTGGTGCTGGCGGCGCTGGCGCGTTTCCCGCGCGAGCGGCGGCGGTTCGCGGGGATCGTCCTGGATGTGTTCTTCGACCACTGCCTGGCACGGCATTGGGCGGCGTATGCCGAGCAGCCGCTGGCGCGGTTCACCGATGACTTCTACAAGGTATTGCTCGCCGAGCCGGAGTTGCCGGGCCGGTTGGCGCGCATTGCGCCATTGATGGCGGCGGACGACTGGCTGGGAGCGTATGGCGATTTCGCCACCCTGGAGCAGGTGTTTGCCGGGATTGCCCGGCGCCTGTCGCGGCCTGAGGGGATGGCAGGGGTGATGGTGGAACTGGAGCGCTTGTACGAGCCGTTGCTGGCGGACTTTCGCGAGTTCTATCCGCAGTTGCAGGCATTTGCCCGGGCTCAGCGATTGTCTTGAGCCCGCAATCGCGGGCTCAGGCTGCCCGAGCCTGCCGCTTAGGTGCCACCTCGACTCTCTCTGCCCCGAACAGCGCCAGATGGACCGCCTGTTGCGCCTCGAGCGCCAGCACCGCCCGTTCCTTGCCCGCGCTGCCGATAGGCGGCAACAGGTGGATCAGCACTTGCCCGCGATCCTGGCCGAACAGCCGCATCAAGTGGGAAACCAGGTCGTCCTCGCCAATGAACGGCGCGATCGGATCGGTCTGGCCCGCGCGCAGGTACTGGATTGCCACTGGCTGCAATGGTGTGTTCTGGTCGATCGCCCCGGCCAGCAGGCGCCCATGGAAGGTGCGCAGGCTGCGACCGTCCGTGGTGGTGCCTTCGGGGAAGATCAACAGGGGGCGTTGTTCGCCCAATTGTTCGCTGATCTGCTCGCGCAGGCGCTGTGCATCGCCGCCGCCGCGACGAATGAACAGGGTCCCGGCCTTCTCGGCCAGCCAGCCGGCCAGCGGCCAGTGGCGCACCTCGGCCTTGGACAGGAACGACAGCGGGGTGAGCATGCCGAGCAGTGGGATGTCGGTCCATGACACATGGTTGCAGACCCACAGCATTGGTTGTTGCGGCAGCTCGCCCCTGACCTGCACTTCGAAGGGCAGGGCGGCGACCAGGCGCCCCATGAACATCCGTGTGCAGCGCTGGCGCTGCTCTATCGAGGCGTTCAGCCCCAGACGCTCGCCCAGGGCGATGACGCAGGCCATGGCCAGCCCCAGGGTCAGCACCAGAAACAGCCGCAGCAGGCGGGCACCGGCCCGCAGGCGCCGCATCAGACCGCCGCCTTGAAGTGACGGGCATAGCGCGGGCAGAGGTCGTCGCGCTTGAGCAGGATGAACACGTCGGCAACCTGGAAATCCTCGTCCCAGCACGGCTCGCCGCAGATCTTCGCGCCCAGGCGCATGTAGGCCTTGAGCAGCGGGGGCATTTCGGCGATGACGTTGTTGGGCAGCGGCAGGCTGGGCAGCGGCTTCTTCGGTTCGGCACGCAGGTGCTCGGTGCACAGGTAGCGTTCACGCAGGCGCTGCATGATTGCGTGGGCCTGCACGCCGCCGTCCTGCATGGGGATGCTGGCACAGCCCATCAGGTAACTGTAGCGGCCCTCGTTGAGCACTTCGGCCAGTTCGCTCCAGAGCACGGCGATGGTGCCGCCGTTGCGGTAGGCCGGGTCGACGCAGGTGCGGCCCAGCTCGAGGATCGGCCCCTGCAACTGCAACAGGCCGTGCAGGCTGAACTCCTCTTCGCTGTAGAAGCGGCCCAGGCTGCTGGCGGCCTGGTGGTCGAGCAGGCGGGTGGTGGCAACCAGCTGGCCGGTGGCCAGGTCGCGCACGCCGATGTGGCGGCAGTGGATGTCGTAGTCGTCCATGTCCAGCCCGTGTTCGGCGCCCTTGAGCTTGGCCTTGAATTCGGCGCTGAACACCTTGAAGCGCAGGGCCTGTGCTTCCTGCAGGGCCGCGGCGCCGACCAGGCGTTCGGCTTGCAGACGGCGTTCAGTACTGGTGTCGCCAGAGCGAGCGATCCGGGTCATCGTGAGTCTCCATAAGCCAGCCAAAGGGTTGCGGCCGGTCGGCTTTGTTGTGCAAAGTCAGCCTAGGTACGCCCGGTGTCACCCCCGTGAATCTTTGGTGATGCTTGCGTGACACCCCTGAAAGGAGCTTGCGATGGCCTGGTTGCAACGACTCAACGACCCCTTGCGCCACCCGCTGGCGGCGACCCTGGGTGAAACCTATGCGGCGGTGCTCGAGCGCCTGGGGGCGGTGGCGCCGTTCGAGCTGGCGGTATTGGGCGGGCGTGCCATGGCCACGCCCGGTCTGGCCTTCCTGCTCGGCTACCAGGCGGCACTGCGGGTGCTGTGGCCCAGCGCACCGGCCAGCTTGGGGGCGCTGTGTGCCACCGAGCGGCGCAGCGTGCGCCCGGCGGACATGCACACCCGCCTGGACGGCCTGCGCTTGACCGGCAGCAAGGACTTCGTCACCGCCGGGCTGGACGCTGAATGGCTGTTGGTGGCGGCGCGCCACGAAGGACCGGGCGAGGCGCCGCGGTTGCAACTGGCGGTGGTCTATCCGGGCGAGCCGGGGGTCAGCCTTGAAGCCTTGCCGACCCTGCCGTTGATGCCTGAGGTCGGCCATGGCCGCCTGCAGCTCCAGGATGCCGCGTGCGAGTTGCTGGCCGGCGATGGCTGGGATGCCTACGTCAAGCCGTTCCGCTCCCTCGAAGACCTGTATGTGCTCGCCGCGCTGGTGGCTTGGCTGCATGGCGTTGCCCAGGAGTGCGCCTGGCCGCAGCCACTCCGTCTGAAACTGATCGGGCTGCTCGCCGGCTGCGCCGAGGGCAGCCGGCAATGCCCGGACAGCGTGGCCTGCCACCTGCTGCTGGGTGGCCTGTTTGCCCAGTTCCAGGGCTTGCGGGTCGAGATCGACCAGGCGTTGGCCGCAGGGCCGGGGCACTGGGCACAGTTGTGGCAACGCGACCAAGGCCTGCTGGCGCTGGCCGGCGCGGCCCGTGACAAACGCCTGGCCAAGGCCTGGGCTGCCGCTGGATTGTCATGAAAGCCTGAGACGCTGGGGGAACCTTTGAACCTGGGCTGCAAAGCAGCCCCTTGCAGAGCGCCCCATGAAGGCAGTGCTACTTGCCCTTGCCATGACCGCAGCCCCGGCCTTGGCCGAAGACTGGCCCTCAGCGCAGTGGCCAGTCGACAACGCCGTCATCGACTGGCAAGCCGTAGACACCTACGCCTTCGCGCCACGCGATGCCGTGCGCGGTGGCATTCGCACCGATGCGTTGTTGATCATCCGCGACGGGCGCATTCTCCATGAACGCTACGCCGAGCCGACCCGTGCCGACACACCCCACCTGACCTGGTCGGTGAGCAAGAGCGTGCTGGCCACGGTCATGGGCGTGGCTTACGGCGAGGGGCGATTCAGGCTTGATGACCCGGCTGCCCGCTATTACCCGGCCCTGCAGCGGCATGCCGGACTGCGCCTGGCCGACCTGCTGCACTGGGCCAGTGGCCTGGCCTGGCAGGAAGATTACGAATATGCGCCATTGAAGTCGTCGGTGGTGGCCATGCTCTACACCCGTGGCCGCACCGACATGGCCGCCTACACGGCCTCCAGGCCCGCTGCCAGTGCGCCTGGCACGCAGTTCGTCTACTCAAGCGGTGACAGCAACCTGCTGGCCGCCAGCCTGCGCGGCATGCTCGCACCTGAGCGCTATGCGGACTATCCCTGGCAAGCCCTGTTCACCCCACTTGGGATCGACAGTGCGGTCTGGGAGCGTGATGGCGCGGGCACTTATGTAGGTTCCTCGTACCTCTATCTCAGTGCGCGCGATCTGGCGCGCATCGGTCTGTTGATGCAGCGTGACGGGCACTGGCGCGAGCAACAGTTGCTGCCGGCCGAGTGGGTGGCGTTCAACCGCACTTTGTTCAGCGCCGCGCAGCCTGTGCCGGGTGAAGCCAACCCCGGCGGGCACTGGTGGCTCAACCAGTCATTGCCCGGCCAGCCAGTGCCGTGGCCGGATGCGCCGAGCAACACGTTCGCCGCACTCGGCCACTGGGGCCAGGCGCTCTATGTGCTGCCCACGCAAAAGCTGGTGATCGTGCGCTACGCCGATGACCGCGATGGCAGCTTCAGCCACAACGAACTGCTCAAGCGGGTGCTGGCGGCCGTCGCCGGGGAGGGGGCATGAAGCGGGTCGTGCTTCTGCTGGTACTGGCCCTGTCGGCCTGGGGCTGGCACGAGCGCCAGGCGTTGGCGGACTTCTCGGATATCCTTTCGGCCTACTCGGCGAAAGAGTACTGCTCGTGCCGGTTCGTGATGGGTTTCGCTGAGGCCTATTGCCGGGGCTATGTGCGCCAGTACCTGCCCTTGGGCCTGCTGGAAGAGGACAGCTCCCGGCGTCTGGTCACCGCCGAGGGCCTAGGTCGGCGCAACCAGGCGGCCTGGCAGGGCAACCGCGAAGGCTGCCGCTTGCTGCCGTGAAACCGTGCAGGTAAGGTTGACGGCCTTGATTCACAGGATTTCACATGTTCAAGCCGTCCCGCCTGCTGCCCGCCCTCCTGCTCGCCCTGTGCCTGCCCGCCCATGCCAACTGGCACCTGGATGGCGAGTCCTCGCGCCTGTCCTTCGTCACCGGCAAGAATGGCAATATCGCCGAGGTCAACCGTTTCCTGGTGCTGCATGGCAAGGTCGACCGCAAGGGCGCGGCCGAGGTCAGCATCGAGATGGACTCGATCAGCAGCGGCATCCCACTGCGTGACGAGCGCATGCGCGACAGCCTGTTCGCCTTCGAGCAGTTCCCCGAGGCCACGGTGCAGGCACAGATCGACCTGCGCCCGATCAACGACCTGGCCAACGGCGCGCAGCTGGAACTGCGCTTGCCGGTGAGCGTGACCCTGCACGGCCAGACCCGCAGCTACAACACCCTGCTGCTGGCCACACGCCTGGACGAGCGGCGTTTCCAGGTGGTGACGCTGGAGCCGCTGATCCTGCGCGCCTCGGCGTTCGGCCTGCTGCCGGGCCTGGAAAACCTGCGCAAGCTGGCCGGGCTCAAGTCGATCAACCCTTCGGTGCCGGTGAGCGCGGTGCTGATCTTCACCGCCCGCTGACATGCCGGGGCCGGTCTTCCCCTGGCGGGATGGCAACCAGTTCGAACTGCTGATCGACGGCCCCGAGTTCTTCCCGCGCATGCTCCTGGCGATCGTGCGTGCCGAGTTCCAGGTCGACCTGGAGCTTTACCTGGTCGAGGCCGGCGCTTGCGCCGAGGCTGTGGTCGACGCCCTGGAGCAGGCGGCTCGGCGCGGCGTGCGGGTACGCTGCCTGTTCGACGACTACGGTTCGCTGGCCTTTACCGTGTCGTTGCGCGAGCGCCTGCTGGCGGCGGGTGTCCAGCTGCGCTGGTACAACCGCCTGCGCTGGCGCCGGGGCTTGCGCAACCTCTATCGCGATCATCGCAAGCTGTTGCTGGTGGACGAGTGCTGGGCGGTGGTCGGCGGTACCGGGGTCACCGACGAGTTCTGGACACCGGATGCCGACACCAGCGAGTGGCACGAGGTGATGGTGCGCATGGAGGGGCCGATCGTCACCGACTGGCAACTCTTGTTCGACCGCCAGTGGCATGCCAACCAGCGCCGCACCGCCTGGCGCCCGCCTGAGGGCTTCGGCCTGCCGCGCCTGCCCCAGGTGCCGGCGCAGGGCCAGGGCATGGGCCGGGTGGCCTATGCCGACGCCCGCCAGCACAAGGACATCCTGCATGCGCTGGTGCGCGCGCTGAACAGCGGCCAGCGGCGTATCTGGCTGGCCACGCCGTACTTCCTGCCGACCTTCAGCGTGCGGCGCTCGCTGCGCCGTGCCGCGCAGAAGGGCATCGACGTGCGCCTGCTGCTCACCGGCCCGCGCACCGACCACCCGGCGGTGCGCTATGCCGGGCACCGCTATTACCCAAGGCTGCTGCGTGCCGGGGTGCGGATATTCGAATACCAGCCATGCTTCCTGCACCTGAAGATGGTGCTGGTGGACGACTGGGTCAGCGTTGGCTCGTGCAATTTCGATCACTGGAACCTGCGTTTCAACCTCGAGGCCAACGTCGAAGCCATCGATCCGCCGCTGAGTGCTGCTGTCGCCGCCAGCTTCGAGCGCGATTTCGCCCAGAGCCTGGAGGTCGACCTGGCGCGCTGGCATGCCCGTCCACTGTGGCGTCGGGTGCAACAGCGCCTGTGGGGCTGGCTGGACCGGCTGGTGGCCAATCTGCTGGATCGCCGCGACTAGCGACGTATATCGCCGTCACGCAAAGCAGACTATCGTGCTGGAACTGTTCCCAGACAACCGATGGAGTGGATGCGATGACGGCGAAGAAGATTCTCATGCTGGTGGGTGACTATGTGGAGGACTACGAAGTGATGGTGCCGTTCCAGGCCCTGGCCATGGTCGGCCATACCGTCCATGCCGTGTGCCCGGAGAAGATCGCCGGGCAGACGGTGCGCACGGCGATTCACGATTTCGAAGGCGAGCAGACCTACAGCGAGAAGCCCGGGCATAACTTCGCGTTGAACTACGACTTCGTTCAGGTGCGGGCCGAGAGCTATGACGCGTTGCTGATCCCCGGTGGGCGTGCGCCGGAATACCTGCGCCTGAACGACAAGGTGCTGGAGCTGGTCAAGGCGTTCGACCTGGCCGGCAAGCCGATCGCGGCGGTGTGCCATGGGGCGCAGTTGCTGGCGGCGGCAGGTGTGCTCGAAGGGCGTGAGTGCAGCGCTTATCCCGCCTGTGCGCCCGAGGTACGGCTGGCGGGCGGACGGTTCATCGATATCGCGGTGGACCAGGCCCATGTGGACGGCAACCTGGTGACGGCGCCGGCCTGGCCTGCGCATCCGGTCTGGCTCGCGGCGTTTCTCAAGGTTTTGGGAACGCGAATCCAGTAAGACGGGCGTCGCGCTTGTGCGAGCGGTCGCGTGGCAGGCGTGCAGCCTTTCGGTAGCGGTCATGGAGAAATATCTGTCGCGTAGGGAAAAGGCCACTGGGCAGTGTGGGTGCTAGTGTGGTGTTTTGCAAATACGTCCAATAACTCGCGAGCGCTTTTTGTGCTCAGGCAGGGCGTCGCGACCAGTCGTAGCCTAGCTACGGCGACGAGCGACAACGCCGCATGAGCGCAAAAAGCGCCGCGAGTTATGGTCGTTATTTGTGAAAAACACACCAGACAGAGTCCCAGCCATGGCCATCCACAGGACGACCGCCCCGCATGGAAATACGTTTGCTCCATGGCGCCGCCATAGCGCCTTACATTGATGACCTCGCGAACCTGCGGCTAACGTTGTTGCGTGAGTATCCCTATCTGCTGGACAGCTCCTTAAGCCATCAGGCGGATCACCTGGCTAGCTACGCCGAGTCGGGGCGCAGCCTTGTGGTACTGGCGCTGGACGGCAATCAGGTTGTAGGCGCCGCTACCGGCCTGCCGTTGGTGGATGCCGATCACGAGTTGCAGCAACCCTTTATCGCCCAGGGGCGCGATCCGGCATCGGTCTATTACTTTGGCGAGTCGGTATTGTTGCCGGCTTACCGTGGGCAAGGGCTGGGCGTGCGTTTCTTCATCGAGCGCGAGTCCTATGCCCACAAGCTCGTCGAGTTCGATACCTGCGCTTTCTGTACCGTGGAGCGCCCGACCGGGCATCCGCAGCGGCCAGTGGACTACAAGCCGCTGCAGGGGTTCTGGCGCAATCGGGGATTTCTCCATGAGCCCTCGATACGTACCCTTTACCGTTGGCGCGACCAGCATGAACAAGCGTCTTCGGCCAAGATCCTGTCATTCTGGCTCAAGGCGTTGCCGGCCTGATCCAGGTACCTAGCGCGGGCTCGCCGTCGCGTTCATTGCGGGGTATAGAGTTTCGGGCGGGCAATACGGTATTTCGAGCTATCCATAAAGTCGGCCTTGCTCGTCAGCCTTTCCCATGGAGAGGGCTTGTAAAGCGGTAGGTTGTTACCCCTGAACGCAAGGCCGGTCGAGCGGCTCGATTGCAACGAAGCGAGGTTTTTCAACAGCAGCTTCTCGCCGTAGGCCTCCACGGGCCTGTTCAGCGCGTTAGCGATTTTCTGAGCGGCTCCGCTTTTACCGCCCCAGCAGGCCAGCAACACGAGCTTCTGCCCCTCGGGGTAATTCATCTGGGCCAGCCGCGGTGCGATCAGGTCCCTCGCGACATTGACGGCGTCGTCAGCCAAGCCCTGGCCGTTCATCAGCATGCCGAGCGGGTGTCCATGAGTTACCAGCGCAGCATTGCCTTCACCGAACAAGCTGGGCACAAAGGCGACATCTTCGGCTCTTTTGCCGGTTCCGAAGATCACACTGGCCGGTCGCGTATTACCGCCCGGCCCCACATGATAGGGCTTGAATTGAGAGACCTTGCTGGCTGCCCGGCCAGAGGCGTTGTAAAGATCCGTCGCCAAGCGTGCGATCTTGGGCACCATGCCGACCACTGCGGCAGCGATCCCTGTGCCCAGCGATAACCAGCCCAGCGCGCTGACGGCTTTTTCGTTGGCCCCCCCGGCCTGCATGGCTATCGCAGCGGCGCCACTCCCCAGGGACATGGCGCTCAGGGCTGCCGAGCTGATGGCCAGGGCGCTGTTGGCACTGAGTGCGCCCAGACCACCGGCGAGTAATGTCGCGATGGCTGGGGCTGCGCTCCCGAGGCTGGCTACGGTAGTCGCCGCACCCAGCAAGAGTCCTGCGCTACCCAACACCCAGGCCTGCCAACTATGCCCGTCCGGATCGACCCGGTTGACCGGATCAGCGCCGCAATAGGCATAGGCGTTGAGGCCGCCCCGACCGAACGGGCTTTCACTGTCGGGCGCGAGAAAGCACATCAGCACTGGATCGTAGGGGCGGTAGCCGGCTGCCATGTAGCAGCCGGTCAGCGGCTCGCGCCGCTCGCCGGCATAACCGAAGGGTTGTAGCGAAGTGTTGTCGTGTTCGGTGCCGTGGGGGCCATAACGCAGCGGCCTTGTCGTGTCGTCGCTTTCCAGGCGCACGCTGCCTTGGCTGTCGCAGCCCAGTAAGGTGGTCTGGCGCACGCCTGCGGCGACCTTGCTCAGGCCGAAGAGGCTGTGGCCGTCGCCGACTATCTCCAGGCGCGCGTCGCCTTGTTGTTCGTGGGTCAGCTGGCTGGCGCTGAAGAAGCTGCGGTGGAGAGTGCCGTCGATGACGCGGTCGCGCAGGCGGCCATCGGGGCTGTAGCGATATTCACAGGACTTGCCGGCGTATTCCACCCGCTGCAGGCGCCCCTGGGCATCCCAGGTGAGCACGCGTCCGAGGCTGTCGGCCACCAAGCGGCCCTGGCGGTCGTAGTTCAGGTCGATCCGCGCTGGCCAGCTGGGATGGCTGTGGTCGATCGCCACGACCTGGCACGGGTCTTGGGCTGCGTAGCTGAAAGTGGCGATATCCTTGCTGCCGTCGCTGAAGGTAGTGATGACCTGGCGATAGCCATCCAGGGCGTTGAGGATGAAGCGCTGTTCGATGATGAGGTTGCCGAAGGGGTCGCGCGGCCCGCTGCCGGAGGTCGTGGTGTAGCGCACGAGGCGACCACGCGCGTCGTAGACGAAGCGCTCTTCATGTTGTGTCTTGCCGTCGTGCCAGGTGCGTGAGGTGACCTGGTCGAGTGCTGAATAGGTGAGTGTCTGGGTGAAAACCTGAGGTTTGCCATCGCCGTTGAGGGTGAAGGTGCAGGTGGCTTCACGGCCCATGGTGTCGTAGGTCAACTGTTTCTCGAGGGTGCGTGAGTTGTGTGGGTCATAAGTCGTTTCACGATGGATGCGTGAAAGGTTGTCGTAGGCGATTGTCGTGCTGACCTGACCGACGGTGACTCGCACGATCCGACCTGCTTCATCGTACAGGTGCTGGTGCTCAGTGCCGTTGGCATCGGTGAAGCCCAAGGTCTTGCCGCCCGGCGAGGTGCGCCACTGGGTACCGTGTTCGACGCCTTGCACTGTCCAGGAGTCCGCTCGTACCGCGCCGGAGGGCGTGAAATGCCAGCGCAGGATACCCAGAGCGCCATCGGCCGCGAGCGGCCGGGCAAGCTGCGGGTGGTAATGAAGGCACTCAGGTGGACCGTCCCCGCTGGTGGTGCTGAGCAAGACGTTACCTAGCTGAGGTTCATAAGTGAAAGCCACGCGCTGGCCGTCGGACAAGGTATTGGCGATTGGCGGCAGCAGTCCTGGACGATAGTGATAAACGGTGGTGCGGCCGGCTACATCGACTGAAGTTTGGCGGCCGAGGCCGTCGTAGGTCTGTTGGCCCAGAAGCAGCGGTGCGGCATTCATGCTTCGATCTCCTGCTTGGATGGTATGACGCTGATCGACTCAGGGTGAAAGTCGTCGCTGTGGCCAGCGAATTGCCAAGAAACTCGCGTACCATCGGCCAGAAGCTTTTCGATGACGCGTGAATAGTGGTCGTACCGATATTGTGTGGTAATGGCGGACGAGCCCGGTATCAGCACCTGCTCCTCGAACACGCGGTCCAGCCCATCGCGTTGCAGCTTTATCGTGCGTACCCGCTCTCCGGCGGTATCGTGATACTGCTGCTCGATCGGGCTGCCTGCGAGGTTGTATAGGGTCACCAGCCGCGGGCTGCGGAGTTCGCCCGCAGCTTGCCATTGTTCGCAGCGTTGGGTGATTGGGTCACGCAGGATATGGGTGTGTATGCCGTCGGGGGTGATGGTCAGGGCGGCTTGCCCCCAGTCGTCGAAGGCGGTGGTGGTGTTCAGGGACAGCGGGGCAGAGGAACCCTTGGTCAACCAGTCCTGGGTGGTCAGGCTTATTTGCCGGCCCAGGGCATCGAATTCACAGCGCATGATTTCAACAAAGCGACCGGGTTCGTTGTCCAGGTCCTCCAGTTCGATACGCCGGGTACGCCCGTCGCCGTCGAGCCACAGGCGCTGGCGTTGGCCGGTGACCTCCACCTGCTCGACCATCATTGGCGGCAAGGTGGTGCTACCTTGCAGAGCCGTGGCCTGCGCATCACCCAGGTGGTAACGGACCAGGCGCTCTGTCTGGTACGGGCTGCCGGTTGCATTGAGTGTGTGGACGATACGGCCAAGCTGGTCATATTCGTAACGGGTAAGGGCACCGCTTTCGCTGAGTTCCCAGGTGGTCTGGCCCGTGAGCAGAGACTGCGCGCTGCTGTGGGTCGAGCGGTTCACGTCGTCGTTCTCGAAGCCGATGACTGTGGTCCGACAGATCAGCTCTCCGTCCTGGTGCCGATAGTGGTATTCGGTAGTGGTGGGCTTGCCGTTGAGCGTCGTGATGCTTCGCTGAATTCGGCCGTTGCAGATGTCAGCTTGATCGAAGTACCTATAACAGGTCTCCTCCAGTAGGCGGTTGTCCAGCTCGTCCAGCAACTGTTCACGTTCGACGACGATATGCGCGAGGGCTCCTTCGATCAGCGAAGGGCGTTGCACATAGGTGTAGGTGCTGCTCAAGGTCGGCGCCGTGCCGTCGATCTTGCCTGGCTGGGTAATCTTCTTGCGTAAGAAACGCACCATCCCCAACGGATCCGCTGGGCAACCTTGCCCCCCTTCGGCCGGGTAGTAACAGTTGATCTCACTGATGCCAGTTGGATAGTCGACTCGGGTGGTGTTGCCGTACCTGTCGTACTGAAAAGCGGTCGTTTCGGTGCGACTGGCCCCTCGGCGGGCATGGTCTGTGTAGGTCATCGAGACCTGATGGGGGAGTTGGCAGGTACTGGATTGTTCCTCCCAGGTCTTGTCAGGTTCGATACCGTAGCGAGTATGCGTGGTGACTTCGCAATCGCCCCGTCGCAGTCTTTCCTGGAGTAGCAGATGAAAGCGGTTCCAGGTGCGGGTAATGGTCTCGAGGATCTTGCCTTGTGCATCGTTGACCGTTTCGACCACTTCGTACTGATAGTCGCTCTCGACCTGGTAGAGGTTGTCTCGTCCGTGCTCCCAGGAATACGCCTGGGCGCTGCCGAAACCAAGGAAATTGGTCGTGCCGACCCATTGGTAGTAATGAATCCGTTCGGTGTCGGGGGCGCCAGCGCCATGGATCCATGACTCGACCCGCGGCAGATGGGAGAACGGAGCGCCAGCCGGGAGCTGATGGCCGTCGGCCCCGGTCGCCCACTTGACGATGTCATGAGCACCCAGCGGGCTGTGCACGGTGGTGGGCAGCAGCAGGCGAGCGCCATTGTCCAGGGACAGGTCGTCGTACTCGATTGCGAAGGGACGCTGGATGCCGGGAACGTGGATTTCGCTGAGTCGGTCATTGCTCAGCGCCAGGCGCAATTTGAGCGCTTGCGGGGTATCCGGGTTGACGATTAGAAGGAGTTCGTCCTCCAGCTGATCCACATTCAGCAGCGCGCGCTGTTCATCACTGATTCGCTGGAGAATGAAGTGGCCGTCATTACCGTAGGGGGCCCAATCGATGAACAGGCGATGGCCCTCCGGGGAGTGCATTTCCTCAACCAGATAGCGTCCACTGTCTTCCTGCTCACGTAGGATTTCGCGTTCTCCGGACTTCTTGTCTACCCGGAAATCACCGTTGTGTTGTGGGGTGACTCGCAGCGCCGGGAGTTTTTGATCGCTGAAGGTCAGCGGCGTATCGGCTGCGAACGTGGAGGCATCTTGATCTATGGCGTACTGCTCGCCGGAGGCGAGCCTCAGGGTGTTCCGGTCGAGCTCGGACAGCCCGAGGGTCCAGCCTAGTCCATAGCCTTTGTTGACACTTGAGCCCAGCACGCTGAAGGCCAGGGTGACCGAGAGCGCCGGTCCACACAGTTGGTTGGCGGGTGGGAGCGGCAGGGAGACCGCGAGGGTGAACTGGCCGGTACGGTGGTCCACGCCGGTTTTCATGAAGTCCAGAAAATTGCTGGCTTGGGTATGTATCGAGGACATTAGTTGTTTCCTGTTGCAGGGAGAGGTCGGTGCCCCTTTTCACGGGCACCGAGTTTCCAGGAAGGTCAGGCCTGGCTCGCATTTACCTTGAAGGACACATGTTTTCCTGCCTCTGCAACAAAGAACTCGACTTCATAGCCATTGCCATGCTGGTCGATCACCTTCCAGATACTGCGCTTCGTCTGGGAGCTGCTGTAGTGACGGTTATAGAAGCGTTTGGCGTACATATGGATCAGCAGGTGTCCCGGACGCTGGTGATGGACTCGTCCCGACTCTGGAGATTTCACCGTGAATGGCTGGCCTGCCTCATAGACCGTCACCTTGCGGTGCTGGCTGTAGTCATTGGTAAGTTGGAAAGAGATCAATGCGTGATCCCAGGCGTTCATTTCATAGATAGGGTGAGACGAAGGAGTGGCCAGCGCCTCGCTTTGGACCACCATGGTTCTCGGATCGGCAAATCCGAAATAGCCGACCGATTCTTCGAATTCGTCATCCCAGTAATTCAGATTGTCGCTGGGGAGCTTGTACTTGAGGGGTGACTCGACGCTGAGTTGGAAGAGCTCCTTATGACCCAGCGCAGGGGTGATGGACTCAATGACGACCGAGGACTTGAAGGGGTCGGCATTGGTGACGAAGAGATGATCTTCATCCATCCAGATCGCCGCGTAGATAGGGCTCAGCGTGCCGCCAGGACGCATCGATGTCACATAGAAGCGTCGGTGAATGGATTTGGACGACGACGCCAGCAGTGCGCTGGGGGCACTGCCGGTGGCGTTGTGGTAGATGAATCGCTCATCGCGCTGTGTGTGCGCGTAGAGGTCCGGCTGATCCAGTACTCGAGGGGTGCCTTCGTCATCGATCTGGACCAAGGCTAGCGAGTCGAGACTTTCTCGAGAGATCGTCTGGCCGTTACGAGGTTCGAGCGTGACGGTGATCTCCACTTGTTGGCGGCCATTGGCATACACGCGACGGGAGTTGGAAGTGATATCCAGTTGGAAGCGGCGTAGCCATTGATTGGCTTTTACAGTACTGCTCATAAGGTTTGCCTCTGAAGGAAGTGAGGCTTCATTTGAGTAGGAAACTGCGCGATGAGAGCGGTATTTATTGCTGGCTGTGGGAGCCTCCATAATTTCTTGCGAGCAAAAAAAACCGCTCCTCGAGGGAGCGGCTTTTTTCTTACGGTGATGTTGAAATTACTTCACTTCCACCGCCAGGCTTTCGGCGATTTTGCTCTGCCACAGCGCAGGACCCGTGATGTGCACCGATTCACCCTTGCTGTCCACCGCGACGGTGACCGGCATGTCCTTCACCTCGAACTCGTAGATCGCTTCCATGCCCAGCTCGGCGAAGGCCAGGACCTTCGACTTGCGGATGGCCTGGGCTACCAGGTAGGCGGCGCCACCGACGGCCATCAGGTACACGGCCTTGTTGTCCTTGATCGCCTCGATGGCGGTCGGGCCACGTTCGGACTTGCCGATCATGCCCAGCAGACCGGTCTGCTCGAGGATCTGGCGGGTGAACTTGTCCATCCGCGTGGCGGTGGTCGGGCCGGCTGGGCCGACCACTTCGTCGCCGACCGGGTCGACCGGGCCTACGTAGTAGATGAAGCGACCTTTGAGATCCACCGGCAGTTCTTCACCGCGGTTGAGCATCTCGACCATGCGCTTGTGCGCGGCGTCGCGGCCGGTGAGCATCTTGCCGTTGAGCAGGATGGTCTCGCCGGGCTGCCAGCTGGCGACTTCTTCCGGGGTGATCGCGTCCAGGTTCACGCGGCGAGCGCTTGGGCCGGCTTCCCAGACGATTTCCGGGTAGGCGTCCAGCGATGGCGCTTCCAGCTCGGCCGGGCCGGAACCGTCGAGCACGAAGTGGGCGTGACGGGTAGCGGCGCAGTTGGGGATCATGCACACCGGCAGGGAGGCGGCGTGGGTCGGGTAGTCCATGATCTTGACGTCGAGCACGGTGGTCAGGCCGCCCAGGCCCTGGGCGCCGATGCCCAACTGGTTGACCTTGTCGAACAGCTCCAGGCGGATCTCTTCGATGCGGTTCTGCGGGCCACGGGCTTTCAGCTCATGGATGTCGATGGATTCCATCAACACTTCCTTGGCCATCACCGCGGCTTTCTCGGCGGTGCCGCCGATGCCGATGCCCAGCATGCCAGGCGGGCACCAGCCAGCGCCCATGGTCGGGACGGTCTTGAGCACCCAGTCGACGATCGAGTCGGACGGGTTGAGCATGGCCATCTTCGACTTGTTTTCCGAGCCGCCGCCCTTGGCCGCGACATCCACCTCGACCTTGTCGCCGGGGACGATGGAGTAGTGGATCACTGCCGGAGTGTTGTCCTTGGTGTTCTTGCGGGCACCGGCCGGGTCGGCCAGGATCGAGGCGCGCAGGACGTTCTCGGGCAGGTTGTAGGCGCGGCGCACACCTTCGTTGATCATGTCGTCGACGCTCAGGGTGGCGCCGTCCCAGCGCACGTCCATACCGACGCGCACGAACACGGTGACAATGCCGGTGTCCTGGCAGATCGGGCGGTGGCCGGTGGCGCACATGCGCGAGTTGATCAGGATCTGGGCGATCGAGTCACGCGCGGCAGGCGACTCTTCACGCAGGTAGGCCTCGTGCATCGCCTGGATGAAGTCGACGGGGTGGTAGTACGAGATGAATTGCAGGGCGTCGGCGACGCTCTGAATCAGGTCGTCTTGCTTGATCACGGTCATGCAGCGCGCTCCTCTTAAAGACGGGAACATTCGAAAAGGCATTCCGACAGTGCACACCTGTATGTCAGGAACGCCTGGCAAGGCGCCGGCTGGTCGGGCCGGCACAAAAAAGGCGCGGCAGTATACCGTGCCCCCGTCTTCGGAAACACCTGCACGTGGTCTGGACCAAGGTCGGCAGGGAAGGGGCATCCTTTTTGCTGATGACATGCGATGCTGTGGCCTCGGGAGCGCTTCGTGCTTCAGCGCCCCCCAGAAAACCTTGAATCGAATGAGAAACCTGACCATGCCCGAACTTTGCGTGGGCGAGCGCCAATGGGCAGTGCCAGGCGGCAGCAATCTACTGGATGCCCTCAACGAGGCAGGCCTGAATGTGCCCTACAGCTGCCGCGCCGGCAGCTGCCACGCCTGCCTGGTGCGCTGCCTCGATGGCCTGCCCGTGGATGCCAGGCCCGAGGCCCTGAGTGCGACCCAGCGCGACGAGGGCTGGCGCCTGGCCTGCCAGTGCTCGGTGGCCGGCGACCTGCGGGTGGCGCTGTTCGACCCGCTGCAGGATGGCCTGCCGGCCACGGTGGTTGCACGGGATTGGTTCGGCGATGTGCTGCGCCTGCGCCTGCGCCCAGGCCGGACGCTGCGCTACCAGGCTGGCCAGCACCTGGTGCTGTGGTGCGGCGACGTGGCCCGCCCCTACTCGCTGGCGAGCCTGCCGGGAGAGGATGAGGCGCTGGAGTTTCACCTGGATTGCAGTCGCCCCGGCGTGTTTTGCGACAGGGCCCGGCAGTTGCACGTAGGCGATGCATTGAGGCTGGGCGAGCTGCGCGGCGGGGCGCTGCACTACGACCCTGACTGGCAGGCGCGGCCTTTGTGGCTGCTGGCGGCGGGCACCGGGCTGGCACCCTTGTGGGGCATCCTGCGCGAGGCGCTGCGCCAGGGGCATCAGGGCGAGATTCGGCTGCTGCATGTGGCGCGCACGCCAGCCGGGCACTACCTGGCCGAGGCGTTGCAGGCGCTGGAAGGGGTAAGCGTGGAGTTGGTACTGGCCGAGCAGTTGGATGAGGCGTTGGCCGGTTTGCGCCTGGCGTCGCGCCAGACGATGGTATTGCTGTGCGGGGCGCCGGGGAGTGTCGAGCGGTTCGCCCGTCGACTGTTCATTGCCGGGGTACCGCGGAATCAGGTGTTGGCGGATGTTTTCAGCGAACACGCCTGAGGCCTGAAAGCATCGCGGGGCAAGTCGGGTTGCCCCGCGATGGCTTTTGCTGGCAGATCAGCCGACCAGCGGATCACCGACATGCAGGATCTTCATGCCGTTGGTGCCACCGATGGTGTGGTAGCTGTCACCCTTGGTCAGGATGACCCAGTCGCCTTGCTCTACGAGGCCGCGCTTGAGCAGCTCGTCGACCGCCGCCTGGCTGACCTTGTCGGCCGGCAGCGAGGCCGGGTCGAAGGCGATCGGGTAGACGCCGCGGAACATGTTGGCACGGGCCTGGGTAGCACGGTGCGGCGACAGGGCGAAGATCGGCACGTGCGAACGCAGGCGCGACATGATCAGCGGGGTGTAGCCACTTTCGGTGAGGGCGATGATCGCCTTGACGCCGGGGAAGTGGTTGGCGGTGTACATCGCCGCCAGGGCGATGGACTCGTCGCAGCGCTCGAAGGTGGTGTGCAGGCGGTGGCTGGACTTCTGGCTGGTCGGGTGCTTCTCGGCGCCCGAGCAGATACGGGCCATGGCCTGTACGGCTTCGATCGGGTAGCTGCCGGCGGCGCTTTCGGCTGACAGCATCACTGCGTCGGTGTTGTCGAGCACGGCGTTGGCCACGTCCGATACTTCGGCGCGGGTCGGCATCGGGTTCTGGATCATCGACTCCATCATCTGGGTCGCCACGATTACCGCTTTGTTGTTGCGGCGGGCGTGCTGGATGATCTTCTTCTGGATGGCGATCAACTCGGCATCGCCGATTTCCACGCCCAGGTCGCCACGGGCAACCATGACTGCGTCGGAAGCGAGGATCAACTGGTCGAGCGTCTCGTCGTCGGCGACCGCTTCGGCGCGTTCGATCTTGGCCACCAGCCAGGCGCTGCCGCCGGCTTCGTCACGCAGCTTGCGGGCGTATTCCATGTCGCTGGCGTCGCGCGGGAACGAAACGGCCAGGTAGTCCAGGTCCATTTCCGCGGCCAGCTTGATGTCGGCCTTGTCCTTCTCGGTCAGGGCCGGTGCGGTCAGGCCGCCACCTTTGCGGTTGATGCCTTTGTGGTCCGACAGCGGGCCGCCGATGATCACCACGCAGTGCAGGGCGTCTGCGGTGGCGGTTTCGACGCGCATGACCACCCGGCCGTCGTCGAGCAGCAGTTCGTCACCGACGCCGCAGTCCTTGACCAGGTCGGGGTAGTCGATGCCGACGATATCCTGGTTGCCTTCGGTCAGCGGGTGAGCGGTGGAGAAGGTGAACTTGTCACCGACTTTCAGTTCGATGCGCTTGTTGGCGAACTTGGCGATGCGGATCTTCGGACCCTGCAGGTCGCCCAGCAGCGCGACATGGCGGCCATTCTTGGCGGCGATGTCGCGGATCAGGCGGGCGCGGGCCTTGTGCTCGTCCGGGGTGCCGTGGGAGAAGTTCAGGCGTGCCACGTCCAGGCCGGCGAGGATCAGCTGTTCGATCACTTCCGGCGAGTTGCTGGCGGGGCCAAGGGTGGCGACGATTTTGGTACGGCGGATGGTCATGCACAGACTCCTATAGTGAAGCGCAGCGAAAGGCTACTCCTCAATTGCGCTGTAGTCATTGTTCCGTTGCACTACCTGTACGGTTGCGAGGGTGGCGTTTGAACGGTCGCGGTATGCTTGCAAAAGGCTGTGAAGATTTGCCGTGAAAGGCCGATACACTGCCATCAAAGGAGAATTCCCATGCGCACCCTGATCGTTTTGACCATGGCGGCCAGTGTCGTCGGCTGCACCCGCTGGTCCATGGACCACCACCTGAACAATGCCTATCGCGCCTATGACCGTGGTGACTGTGCAAAGGTGATGCTGGAGCTGTCGCAGGTCGACCGCACCAGCCGTGCCCGACCGTTCATCCACCCGGAAGTATCGCTGCTGCGTGGCCAGTGCCTGGAGCGCCAGAAGCTCTACGTCGACGCGGCGCAGACCTACCAGTACCTGATCCAGCAGTACCCGCGCAACGAATACGCCTACCGCGCTCAGGCGCGCCTGCAGACGCTGGAGAAGCTCGGCCACCTGCGTGGCAGCGAAGCGGCGGTGGCCAGCCCGGTGAACACTACACCTTGGCGTTAATCCCAAGGTGTCGATGATTTCATGTAGTCCGTCCGTCGGACTGGGCTAATCTGTTGGAGAGTTGTAACGATCATCGCCAGTACCTTGTCTTCCTGGCTCCAGGTACAGGACTTCACTGCGATCATGTTTATCGAGCGACATATAGAGCGTCATCAACTGCCTTGCGTGCTCAAGGTCTTCAACCGCTGCACCGACCAGCAGATCGGCTATCTGGGCAATGCCTCCGAAGACGGCCTGATGCTGATCAGCCAGTTGCCGGTGCTGGTGGGGCCGGACTTCGAGCTGCAACTGCGTGTTCCCCTTGCCGGCGGTGGCCTGCAGTTCATCAACCTGACCGCCAGTTGCCTGTGGTGCCGCGAAGAT
This sequence comes from Pseudomonas sp. FW305-96, assembly GCF_058783825.1. Taxonomy (NCBI): domain Bacteria; kingdom Pseudomonadati; phylum Pseudomonadota; class Gammaproteobacteria; order Pseudomonadales; family Pseudomonadaceae; genus Pseudomonas; species Pseudomonas sp. FW305-96. The sequence continues at coordinate 67,864 of NZ_JBYSYW010000017.1, read as the reverse complement.
GAAACGCCCGGGCATTTCGATGCCGGTTTCATGTTGTTGCAGGCGCCGCAGGAATACGACGGCTTTGTCCGCTCGCTGCGCGATTTCTTCAGCTTCCGGCCCATGAACGCCTCTGCGTAACTGGCCCAGCCCTCGCGCGTGCCGTTAGACTCTGGTCGACCTTGTTACAGGAAGACCCCGTGAGCTCCAGCATCTTCTGGCACGACTACGAAACCACCGGCATCAATCCACGCTGCGACCGCCCCCTGCAGGTGGCCGGCGTGCGCACCGACCTCGATCTCAACGAGATCGAGGCGCCGATCAGCCTCTATTGCCGGCCCTCCGACGATATCCTGCCGCACCCGGCGGCCTGCCTGGTGACCGGCATCACTCCACAGCAGCTGGCCAGCCAGGGGCTGTGCGAGGCCGAATTCATGACGCGCATCCATGCGCAACTGGCCCGGCCTGGCACGTGTGGCGCCGGCTACAACACGTTGCGCTTCGACGATGAGGTCACCCGCTACAGCCTCTACCGCAACTTCTTCGACCCCTATGCCCGTGAATGGCAGGGGGGCAACAGTCGCTGGGACTTGATCGATGTGGTGCGTACGGCCTATGCGCTGCGCCCCGAGGGCATCGTCTGGCCACAGCAGGATGGGCGCACCAGCTTGCGCCTGGAGCTGTTGAGCAAGGCCAATGGCATCGACCATGGCCATGCCCACGAAGCGCTTTCCGACGTGCGGGCGACCATTGCCCTGGCCCGGTTGATTCGGGACCGGCAGCCCAGGTTGTATGACTGGTTGTTCCAGTTGCGCAGCAAGCACAAGGTCATGGAGCAGATCCGCCTATTGCAGCCCCTGGTACATGTATCCGGACGTTTCTCGGCGCAGCGCAACTATATCGGTGTGGTGTTGCCATTGGCCTGGCACCCGCGTAATCGCAACGCGCTGATCGTCTGCGACTTGCAGCAGGATAGTTCGCCGCTGCTCGAGGAGAGCGCGCAAGCATTGCGTGAGCGTTTGTACACGCGGCACGAAGATATGGCCGAGGGCGAACTACCGGTACCGCTGAAGTTGGTGCATATCAATCGGTGCCCGGTGCTGGCGCCGCTATCGGTACTGCGCCCGGCCGATCAACAACGGTTGGGGCTTGAATTGTCGGTGTTGCAGGCACAGGCGCAGCAGTTGGCCAACCAGCAAACTGTTTGGCGAGACAAGCTGGGCATCATCTATCAGGAAGAGGGCTTTGCACCCAGTGAAGATCCGGAGCAACAGTTGTATGACGGTTTCCTCGGTGACCGCGACAAACGCCTGAGCGAGCAAGTGCGGTGTACCGATCCGGCGCAATTGGCCAAGGGGCAGTGGATGTTCGATGATCCGCGCATGCCGGAATTGTTGTTCCGCTATCGGGCGCGAAACTTTTCCGACACCCTTGATGAACAAGAGCGCGCACGTTGGCATGCGTTCTGTCAGCAACGTCTTACAGACCCTGCCTTTGGTGCACCGAACACCCTGGGCGATTTCGAGCTGGCATGCCAAAGCAGCCTGCTAGACGCCAGCGAGGCGGGGCGCCAGGTACTGGAAGCCTGGCAGGGCCATATCCGACAACTGAAAGTGCAATACCAGCTTTGAAATGTGCAGATAAACAAAAACGCCGGCAACTGCCGGCGTTTTCATGTTGAAACCAATGCGCCCGTTAAGCGTATCAGTCCAGCAGGGTGGCCCAGCTTTCGACGACGTCGCCGCCCCACTTGGCTTTCCACTCTTTCAGGGTCTTGTGGTTGCCACCCTTGGTTTCAATAACCTCGCCGTTATGCGGGTTCTTGTATTGCTTGACCTTGCGTGCACGTTTGGTGCCGGTGGTCTTGACTGCGCCACGTGGCGCCTTGCTCAGTTTGCTTTCCGGATCGAGCAGCGCGATCACGTCACGCAGCGATTTACCGTTTTCGGCCATCAGCTCGCGCAGCTTCTTTTCGAACTCCAGCTCTTTTTGCAGTTTGCCGTCTTGCGACAGGTTGGCCAGACGGGCCTGAAGTTCCTTGATAGCTTCTTCGGTGGCGCGGTACTCGTTGATCAGGGACATGGTGTGTTCCTTAGTACATGTTCAGGGAGAGAGACAGTGGGGGCAATAATAGACAGACGATACTCTCAAGTAAACAATTTAAAATTGAAGACTCAATTAATAGTAGGGCATGACTTCACGGTCATTAGGTTAAGAAAAATTTACAAATTTCTTGGGGCAATGCCGATTACCTCCTTGGGAAAAAGGCTATGGACCTGTGTGATCGAGCCCTTCAGGCAAGGCGCTCAGGTAAAGATGATTACTGCGTTTTCCCCGGCAGGCCGCTAGAATATGCGCCTTTGCGAAGTTCTGGAGTCTCTCTCATGCGCACCTATCGACTGGTGATTGCCTGCCCCGACCGTGTCGGCATCGTGGCGAAAGTCAGTAATTTCCTGGCCCTCTACAATGGCTGGATCAACGAAGCCAGCCACCATTCCGACGAGCAGAGCGGTTGGTTCTTCATGCGCCATGAGATTCGCGCCGAGTCCCTGCCGTTCGGTATCGAGGCTTTCCGCGAGGCGTTCGCGCCGATCGCCGAAGAGTTCTCCATGACCTGGCGGATCACCGATTCGGCACAGAAGAAGCGCGTGGTGTTGATGGCCAGCCGCGAGTCGCACTGCCTGGCAGACCTGCTGCACCGTTGGCACACCGACGAGCTGGACTGCGAGATCCCATGCGTGATCTCCAACCACAACGACCTGCGCAGCATGGTCGAATGGCACGGTATTCCGTTCCACCATGTGCCGGTCGATCCGAAGGACAAGCAGCCGGCGTTCGCCGAGGTATCGCGCCTGGTCGAGGAGTGCGGCGCCGATGCCGTGGTGCTGGCGCGCTACATGCAAATCCTGCCGCCGCAGCTGTGCCAGGCATACGCGGAAAAGGTCATCAACATCCACCACAGCTTCCTGCCGTCGTTCGTCGGCGCCAAGCCTTATCACCAGGCGGCGCTGCGTGGCGTGAAACTGATCGGCGCGACCTGCCACTACGTGACCGAGGAGCTCGACGCCGGCCCCATCATCGAGCAGGACGTGGTACGGGTCAGCCATGCCGACAGCATCGAGGACATGGTCCGTTTCGGCCGCGATGTGGAGAAGATGGTCCTGGCCCGTGGCTTGCGCTATCACCTCGAAGACCGCGTCCTGGTGCATGGCAACAAGACCGTGGTGTTCAACTGAGTCGAGGGCCGGTGCATGGCGGATCCACGTGACAAGGCCGGCGCCTCGGCGCCAGCGACCTTGGGCGAGGGGTGCCTGGCCCGCTTCGATCCCGAGTCCCTGAGCGACGAAGACGGCACTGAGTTCCCTGGTGCTGTCGAACTCTGGGGGCGGCTCAACCCGTCTGTCGGCGCCGACGATCCAGCAATGGCCGCGCCAGCAGATATAGAAACACCGGCCCCCCGGCCAACAGATAGAAATAGTAGGTAACCGCGCGCCAGATCAGAATGGCCGCGGCTGCCGTCGAACTGCCCACCAGCGGTGACAGCAAGGTCGCCGAAGTCAGCTCCGCCGCGCCGGCGCCGCCCGGCAGCAGGCTGAACTGCCCCGCGCTGAGCGACAGCATCTGCACCAGGAAGCTCGGAATCCACGCCAGCTCCACGCCCAATCCGCGCAACACCAGGTACAGCACGCTATAGCGCAGGCACCAGTGCGCGCAGGTCAGGAAGAACACCGCAGCCAGTGTGCGCCGTGGCATGCGCCAGGTATCGCCCAGGGCATGGATGAAGCGCAGCACTTTGCGTGCCCAGCGTCGCCGCCGTGCCGGTGACATGCCCAGGCGCCGCAACAGCCGGCCATTGCCGCGCATCACCCCGCGTCGATAACGCAGCAGCAGGACGATTCCCGCCAACGCGGTGCACAAGAGCAACGCGCTGCCCATCAACATTTGCGTCTGGCTGTGGCCGAGCCTGTGGAACAGGGCGTACGCGGCTATCGCCAGCATGGCGCAGAAGAAGAACAGCAGGTCGCTCAACTGGTCCATGGCGAACACCGCGCCGCTAAGCGAAGGCGCGATACGCTCGCGTTTCAGCAGGGTCATCAGCGTCAGTGGGCCCCCCGTCCCGCCAGGAGTGGTACAGATGGCGAACTCGGTGGCCATGACTACTCCCAGGCTGCGGAGCCGGCCCACCCGGGCGCCCTGTTCGCCGAGCAGCAGGCGCAGGCGCAGGGCATTGAGCGTCCAGCACAGCAGGATCATGCCCAGCAGCAGCGCCATCAGGCCGGGGGCGAAGGATTGCAGGCGTGGGAGCAAATCGCGGCCGCCCAGCAGGGCGGGCACTGACACTGCCAGCAGCAATGCCAGGCCTAGCCAGCCCAGGCGACTCATGGCGCGGCCTGGCGCTCCAACCAGGCCGACTTGGTCAGTGGCTCACGTCCCTGCGCCAGCAATTGCTGCAAGGTCTCGAGCCAGTAATTGCGTGAGCTGGCGTGGCGCATGTCCACCGGATGCAGGCCCAGGCGCAGAGTATCGGCCTCGCGCCAGCGCCGGCACTGCCAGTCACTGACTACCTTGGACAACCCTCGTCTCCAGGCGCTGCGGGCACTCCATACCAGCCCCGGGGCATCAAAGGCGGTGAAGTCCGGCAGCCGGTACAGGTGCCTTGGGGTACTGGTGTAGCGCAGCGGCAGCTGGCGCAGCGCCTGGCGCGTGCCTTCGCTCATCAGCCAGGCGGGGGCGACGAACCCCGCCACTGGCCAGCCCTGTTGCCCGAACAATGCCAGCCCGGCTTGCAGGCGCTGAAGTGCGCTGGCCTGTTCCAGGCCGTGGAACTCACCTTCGTGGGTGTAGATCCGGCGCATGAAATATTCGCGCGGCCCGCGTGGCGCCGGACCGTCGTCGGCATGGTAGTAGCCGTGCAGGGCCAGTTCGTCGCCACGGGCCAGGCGTCGGTCGAGCAGGCGACAGAAGGTGGGCGAATGCGTGAGCGGATTGCGGTGGTGGAAATCCGGCACCACCAGCCAGGTCATGGGCACGTCCCCCAAGTCATCGATCGCCTGGACGAAGGGCTGGTAGTCCGGCCAGGTTTCCGGCGCCACGTCGTGCAGCACCAGCATCAGGCTGCGTCGGGTGGAGGCGGGCTCAGCCATGGGCGCGCACCGGTAGCGGGTGGCCCAGCACCGCCTGGTAATGCTGGAGCAGGCCACTGACCACGTTGTCCCAGCTGTAATGGCGTTCCACGTGGCGACGCGCCTGGCTGCCAAGCTGGCGCACGCCGTGGTCGAAGACTTCGCGCACGGCGGCGGCCATGGCGCGGCCGTCGTTAGGTGGGCACAGGCGGCCGCACTGTTCGTTGACGATTTCGCCGAAGGCGCCAGCGTGCACGGCCACCACGGGCGTGGCACTGGCCATGGCCTCGAGAATGACCAGGCCGAAGGTTTCCTGGTCGCCGGCGTGCACCAGCAGGTCGGCGCTGGCCAGTAGCCGAGCGACTTCATCGGGGGGGCAGAAGTGGTCGATCACGCTGACATTGTCTGGCACCCCGATCGGCATGTTCGAGCCCACCAAAAGCAGGTGATAGGGCTGCCCGAGTGCCTGCATGCAGTCGAGCAGTACCGGCAGGTTCTTTTCCCGCGAGCCACGGCCGGCAAACACCAGCAGTCGACTGGTATCGGCGATGCCCAGTTCGCGACGCAGGCCGGGGTCGCGCTTGTCAGGGTGAAATTGCATCAGGTCCACCCCCAGGCGTTGCACATGCACATTCTCGACCCCCAGCCTGCGCAACTTGTCGGCCATCACCTGGCTGGGCGCGAGTACCCGGTCGAAATGTCCGTAGAGCTTGCTGACATAGGCCTCGACATTGGGGGTGAACCAATTGCCCATGCGGTTGCTCACCAGCAGCGGCAGGTCGGAGTGATAGAAGCCGATCACCGGGACATCGAGCTTGCGCCGCGCTTCCAGGGCCGCCCAGGCGGTGAGGTAGGGGTCGCCGACTTCGATCAGGTCGGGCTGCAGACGACGCAGCTCCTTGCACCAAGGGGCCAGGCGCACCGGGAAACGGTAGCCGTTGCCGAAGGGTAGGGGCGGCGCGGGAACATGGTAGACGCCATTGGTCTGGCTGGCGCTGGCGCCGGGAATCAACAGGCTGTGGCGAACGCCGGACATGGCGTCGAGGCGGCGGTGTTTGGCATCAAGATAGGTTCTTACCCCGCCGCTGGCCGGGGCATAGAACATGGTGATGTCGGCGATGTGCACGATCAGCATCCCTCCGGGATCGTCCTCGGGTGTGTCACCAGGCGGCACTGGGCCGGCGATGACGCGCCTTAGGGTTGACCTACTTGAAGGATAGTTTGTTCGATCGAGGTTTGGCGCGGCCCGCTCCCACTGCAAATGTGGGAGCGGGCGCAGGGTCAGATGCGGAAGCTGCCGACCAAGTGCTTGAGGCGACCGGCCTGCTGTTCCAGGTCCGAACAGGCGCGCAGGGTGGCCTGCAGGTTCTCGACGCCTTCCTGGTTGAGCATGTTGATCTCGTTGATGTCCATGTTGATCGAGTCGACCACGGCGGTCTGCTCTTCGGTGGCGGTGGCCACCGACTGGTTCATGCCGTCGATCTCGCCGATACGCTGGGTGACGCTGCCCAGGCGCTCGCCGGCCTGGTTGGCGATGTCCATGCTGTCCTGGCTGTGACGCTGGCTCTGGCCCATGGTGTCGACCGACTCGCGAGCGCCAACCTGCAGCTCTTCGATCATGGTCTGCACCTGTTGCGCCGACTCCTGGGTGCGGTGCGCCAGATTGCGTACCTCGTCGGCGACCACGGCGAAGCCGCGCCCGGCCTCACCGGCGCGTGCAGCCTCGATGGCGGCGTTGAGGGCGAGCAGGTTGGTCTGCTGGGAAATGCTGGTGATCACCTCGAGGATCTGGCCGATGTTCACGGTCTTGTTGTTCAGCGTCTCGATATGCTCGCTGGAGGTGACGATCAGGTCCGAAAGGCGGTTCATCGCATCGATGTTGCGCTGCACCACCTGCTGGCCTTCCTCGGCCAGCAGCCGCGCGGAGCTGGCATGCTGCGAGGCCTGGGCGGCATTGCCGGCGATCTCCTGGGCGGCGGCACCGAGCTGGTTGATGGCGGCGGCGACGCTGTTGGTGCGATTGGACTGCTCGTCGGAGTTGGCCATCGACGAGTTCGAGGCGCTGATCACGCGCAGCGCCACTTCGTTGACCTGCTCGGTGGCCGATGACACCTCGCGGATCGAACCGTGGATGCGTTCGACGAAGCGGTTGAAAGCGGTGCCGAGAATGCCGAATTCGTCGTGGTTGTGAATTTCCAGGCGGCGGGTCAGGTCGCCTTCGCCTTCGGCGATGTTCGACATGGCGCGGGTCATGGTGTGCAGTGGCTGCATCAGCACGCGGATCAACAGCCCGAGCAGGGCGATGATGATCACCACCGCCACCACTGTGGCAATCACTGCCGAGGTGCGGAAGGTGCTGAGCATCGAAAATGCCTTGTCCTTGTCCACCGACAGGCCGATGTACCAGTTGGCCGATGGCAGGCCTTTGACCGGGGTGAAGGTCAGCAGGCGGGTTTCGCCATTGAGGGTGACTTCGGTCAGGTCGCGGGACAGGCGAGGGGTGTTCTGCGGGAACAGGTCTGTCAGCGATTTCATCACCAGGCTCTTGTCCGGGTGCACCAGGATCTTGCCCTGGTCGTTGACCAGGAAGGCATAGCCCATGCCGCCGAAGTTCAGCGAGTTGATGATCTCCACCAGGCCGTCGAGGGCCAGGTCGCCGCCGACCACGCCAACCGAGCGCGACGCAGTGCTGATGATCGAGATGACCATCTTGTTGGTGGCCATGTCGATGTAGGGCTCGGTGAGGATCGGGCCGCTGGCGTTCAGGCCGTCCTTGTACCACGGGCGCACGCGCGGATCGTAGCCGTCGGGCATCTTGGTGTCGGGGCGCACGGTGAAGGTGCCGTCGGGCTGGCCCAGGTAGATGGTCAGGAAGCTCGAGGTGAGCGCGCTCTGGCCCAGCAGGGTGCCGGTGTTCTGTGGGAACTGGGCGAGGTTCTGGGCGACGTTGTCGACCAGTTTGATGCGCCCTTCGAACAGGTTGCGGATGTTGGTGGAGGTAGACTCGCCCATCTCGGCCAGGTAGTTCTCCAGGTCTTCGCGAATGGCGTTACGCTGGAGATAGTCGTTGTACAGGGTGAACAGGCTGAAGGCGAGTATCACGATCAGTGATGCCGCCAGAAGAATCTTGTGGCTGAAACGAAGGCTTTTGTTCATAACGTGATCGTGTCCGCTAAGGTTTTTATCGGGTCGTTCGCACAAAGCACGGCTGGAAAACAGTGCAACAAGTCCCGTGGGTCCTTTTCGGGTTGTTACTGTCTTTCTGGTAAGAATCATTTTGAAATATCGGCTGTCACGCGGCAGAACTTGAGCAGGGGATGAAAGAAGATGTCAGATTCCTTACGAATGGTTGTAGGGGCGGGGCCGGATGGTCAGCCGGTATCCCAGGCCATGCGCCTGGCCAACCGGCATGGCCTGGTGGCCGGAGCCACGGGCACCGGCAAGACGGTGACCCTGCAGCACCTCGCCGAGCTGTTCAGTGACGCCGGGGTGGCGGTATTCGCGGCGGATGTGAAGGGCGATCTGTGTGGCCTCGGTGCGGCGGGCGCGCCACAGGGCAAGGTGGCCGAGCGGATCGCCGGCATGCCGTGGCTGAATCACACGCCCCGGGGCTACCCGGTAAGCCTGTGGGATGTCGCGGGGCAAACGGGGCACCCCCTGCGCACCACGATGAGTGAAATGGGGCCGCTGTTGCTGGGCAACCTGCTGGAGCTCACAGACAGCCAGCAGGCTGCCTTGTATGCGGCGTTCAAGGTGGCCGACCGGGAGGGCTTGCTGCTGCTCGACCTGAAGGACCTCAAGGCCCTGCTCGCGCACCTCAAGGACAACCCGCAATTGCTGGGCGAGGACAGCGCGTTGATGACCAGCGCTTCCACGCAGGCGCTCTTGCGCCGGTTGGCGACGCTGGAACAACAAGGCGCCGAGGCATTGTTCGGCGAACCGGCGCTGCAGCTCGAAGATCTGCTGCGCCCGGAGGGCGACGGGCGCGGCCGCATTCACCTGCTCGATGCCAGCCGTCTGGTGCATGACGCACCCAAGGTCTATGCGACGTTCCTGTTGTGGTTGCTGGCTGAACTGTTCGAGCAGTTGCCGGAGCGCGGCGATGCCGACAAGCCCGTGCTTGCACTGTTCTTCGATGAGGCGCATCTGCTGTTCAATGGTACGCCCAAAGCGTTGCAGGACCGCCTGGAGCAGGTGGTGCGGCTGATCCGCTCCAAGGGCGTGGGGGTGTACTTCGTCACCCAGTCGCCGGGAGATCTGCCGGATGCGGTGTTGGCTCAGTTGGGGTTGCGTATCCAGCATGGCCTGCGCGCCTTCACCGCCAAGGAGCAGAAATCATTGCGTGCCGTGGCTGATGGTTTCCGGCCGAACCCGGCGTTCGACAGCCTGGCGGTGCTCACTGAGCTCGGTATCGGCGAAGCCTTGGTTGGCACCCTGGAGGAGAAGGGCACGCCAGCCATGGTTCAGCGGGTGTTGATCGCGCCGCCACAGTCGCGGATCGGACCCTTGAGCGCGGCTGAGCGCAGTGCGCTGATCGCGGCGTCAGCGTTGTCAGGGCGTTATGACAAACCGATCGATCGTGAGTCGGCCTATGAAATGCTCACGCAGCGCAAGGGTGAGCCTGTGGAACCGGTACCCCAGGCCAAGGCCGAGGAAGACAGCTTCGCCGACAAGGCAGGCGATTTCTTGCAGAGCGCGGCGGGGCAGGCGATCAAGTCGGCGGTGCGCCAGGCGGCCAATCAGCTGGGGCGCCAGTTGGTGCGTGGGTTGATGGGGTCGCTGTTGGGTGGGAAGAAACGTTAAACCTCAATGGGCCTATCTCGGGACAAATCGCATCGGCGCACCGCCGCTCCCACGAAAAAGGCGCCCTGCAAGGGGCGCCTTTTTCAGTACTGCATCAGCACTCAGCTAATGGCCTTGGTGGCCAGCCAGAACAGGCCGGCCGCCAGGCCCATCGACGCCGGCAGGGTGAGTACCCAGGCCAGCAGGATGGTCTTCACGGTGCCGCCCTGCAGGCCGCTCTTGTTGGCGACCATGGTACCGGCGACACCAGACGACAGCACGTGGGTGGTGGACACCGGCAGGCTGAACACGTTGGCCATGCCGATGGCGCAGGCCGCGGTGATCTGGGCCGACATGCCCTGGGCATAGGTCATGCCCTGCTTGCCGATCTTCTCGCCAACGGTCAGCACCACGCGTTTCCAGCCGACCATGGTGCCCAGGCCCAAGGCCAGGGCGACAGCGACGATCACCCAGAACGGGGCGTATTCGGTGGTGGCGGTCAGGTCCTTGCGCAGTTTATCCAGGTCAGCCTTTTCGCGAGGCTCCAGGCCTGGCAGCTTGCCGACCTTCTTCGCCGTGTCGTCCAGGCACAGCAGGTAGCGGCGCACTTCGACGCGCTTCTCGGCGCTCAGGGCGCGATAGTCGGTCACACCGGCGAGCGACGATTGCAGCGCGGCGATGGTCGGCTCGGTCTGCTGCGGATTGCAGCTGAACTGCTCCGGCAGGTCGCTTGCCTGCGCCTTGCCCAGTGCCAGGAACTCGCCCAGGGTGGCGGCGTTGCGCTGGTAGAACTGGCTCAGGTGCAAGGTGGCGTCACGGGTACGCTCGATCTGGTAGGTGGTGCTGTTCAGGTCGAGGACGAACTTGGCCGGGACGATACCGATCAGTACCAGCATGATCAGGCCGATGCCTTTCTGGCCATCGTTGGAGCCGTGCACGAAGCTCACGCCCATGGCCGAGATCACCAGCACCAGGCGGTTCCAGAACGGCGGGTGCTTCTTGTCGTCGAGCTTGCGGCGCTGGTCAGGGGTCTTGTGCATCTTCGACAGCGGGCGCCACCATTTCAGGCCAATCAGCACCAGGGCTGCGACAGCAAAGCCGGCCATTGGCGAGAGCACCAGGGACATGGCGATATCGATGGCCTTCTGCCAGTTGACGCCGTCACCCAGCGGAATGTCGCTGAGCAGGGCGTTGGCCAGGCCGACGCCGAGGATCGAGCCGATCAGGGTGTGCGAGCTGGACGCCGGAATGCCGAAGTACCAGGTGCCCAGGTTCCAGGTGATGGCGGCGGCCAGCAACGAGAAGACCATGGCCAGGCCGTGGCCGGTGTTCACATTGATCAGCAGTTCGACCGGCAGCAGGTGGACGATGGCATAGGCCACCCCGACACCACCGAGCAGAACGCCGAGGAAGTTGAACACGCCAGAGAAGAACACGGCGAGGTGCGGTGGCATGGCCTTGGTATAGATGACGGTGGCTACCGCGTTGGCGGTGTCATGAAAGCCATTGATGAACTCGAAGGCGAGCACGAAGGTCAGAGCGAGCGTCAAGCTCACGATAACCCAGGCATCCAGTCCGCTGAATAAATCGATCATGAAGGTTGTCTGGCGGTCTTAGGGGGGGCGGATTATGCCAGAAAACCATGGCAATCGATGCACCTGCCGCTGACCGATGGCAGGAGAATGCCGGCATGGCACGAGCACCCACGTGCCGGGTAATCGCAAAAAAACGCCGTTAAAAATCGATAAAATTCAGAAAAATCAGCTATTTGAGGTGATTTTTACTGGGCTTGCGCAATTAAAACGACTGTATGAAATTTGTGTGATTCCATTTCATATCACAGGTTTTCGCCGGCATGCTTCGCCGCACACCCTTCCTGGGTGATGGCGCATTGGCACTGAGCTGCTTCAATTGTCGTCGCTGCGCAGCTCCTTTTCGATCTTCTCGATTTCCTGGGCGAACGCCTGGTCGAGAACGCTGGCACGCTTACGCCAGGGTTTGCGTTCCGGGTCGGGTTGTGCGGCATACGTGGTGACTTCACCACCGTAAACATCCTTGTAACGTTCAGCCTGGCGCTCGAGTTCCGCGCGCAGTTCTTCTTTCGTCACAGTAATACCTGAATAGGTTGAAGTGGGGCGTCAGCCTTTAAACACACACGCAGAATGCGGATATGTCGGCAAGCCCAACAATTCATTGCACCGAAATGGCAATGCATGAGTTGGCAAGCTGCTGTGCACGCACGGCAAGCCACTGCAAAGACAGGGGCTGGCAGTCGCAAGGCAACGAAAGTGCGTCGATTGGATCCGTTAAACGGTGCTTGCAATCAACACCGGCAATTATAGCAATCGCCCGGTTGAAGGCTATCGTTCTTTACCTGCAACTGACAATAGAGCTGAAGTTTATTGTGCAGTCTATTAACCCTTTGTCGTGCCGGCATTCAAAAGGTTCAAGCCGATGTGCCAAGCAAGTTCGCCGTCTACTGTCAGAAATGAAAACGGCCTCGCTGAGGGGCGAGGCCGTTGCCTGGGACTTCTACGGTGGGTACCTGACCAGTCTCTCCAAAGAAGCCACATGTGGCAGGGGAAAGGTATAAGCAAAAGTGTCAGCGGTCAATTGCGATTATCGGCCGTTCGTTCGATAATCGCACGAGGTAGCGATTTTTTTGAGGCATGTCCATGAGCGAAGAAACCAGCGGCCAGTCAGCCAACGAGCCCGCACGCAGTACCAGCCCCACCCTGGCACCCCCGATCGTGGCGTCGGCTGCCAAGCGTATCCAGGCATTCACCGGTGACCCTGACTTCATGACCTCCCTGGCCCGTGGCCTGGCAGTGATCCAAGCCTTCCAGGAGCGCAAGCGCCACCTGACCATCGCCCAGATCAGCCATCGAACGGAGATTCCGCGGGCCGCGGTGCGGCGCTGCCTGCATACCCTGATGAAGCTGGGTTACGCGACCACTGACGGGCGTACCTATTCGCTGTTGCCCAAAGTGTTGACCCTTGGTCATGCCTACCTGTCATCCACGCCATTGGCGGTGTCGGCCCAGCCTTACCTGGATCGCATCAGCGACCAGCTCCACGAAGCGGCCAACATGGCCACATTGGAAGGCGATGACATCCTTTATATTGCGCGCTCCGCCACGGTCGAACGGCTGATCTCGGTGGACCTCTCGGTCGGTGGGCGATTGCCGGCCTATTGCACTTCGATGGGCCGTATCCTGCTGGCGGCACTGGACGATGCCAGCCTGCACGAATACCTGGAACGCGCCGACCTCAAGGCCCGTACCAGCCGTACCCTGCATGACCCGGCCTCGTTGTTCGCGTGTATCCAGCAGGTGCGTGAGCAGGGCTGGTGCGTGGTGGATCAGGAACTGGAGCAAGGCTTGCGTTCGATTGCCGTGCCGATCTATGACGCGTCGGGTCAAGTGCTGGCGGCGCTGAATGTCAGTACCCATGTCGGCCGCGTCAGCCGCGGGGAACTGGAGCAGCGTTTCCTGCCGATCCTGCTGGCGGCCAGCAGGGACTTGTGCCATCAGCTATTTGGCTGAGCCCGCCGGGGCGCGTTGCGCCCCATTGCCGGCAAGCCGGCTCCCACACCGACCGTGCTCAGCGGGCTTGCCAGCGATGAGGCGATTACGAACAACACAAGACAGTTGCTCATACGCGGAAACGTTGAACACGCCATACCGTTTCCTGTTCGATAAACGCACAGTGTCGCTCTCGACGAATTGCGCCGCCCACGCCCGCTGATTAATGTCTGTCGCACCTGTCGGCTGCGCCGACCGGATAATAACAACAGGCCCGAGGGCATCCCCATGACCACTGTCCCTTCGCTGTCTAGGCCGCACCCGCGCACGGTGCTGCTGCACTCCGGCTGAGCCACGGCCGAACTATCCGCCGTTTTCTGTTCCAGTGCATCCGCCCTGCGCGGTAGCCTGCCTGCGCCCAACTCCCGGATAACAATAATGAACAAGCCACAATCCGCTGTCGGCAACTGCCTCGACGTCCAATCCTTCATCAATGCCCAGCCGCTGTCCCGTTATCAATGGCGGGTGGTGATCCTGTGTTTCCTGATCGTCTTCCTCGACGGCCTGGACACCGCCGCCATGGGCTTCATCGCCCCGGCGCTGTCTCAGGAATGGGGCATCGACCGGGCCAGCCTCGGCCCGGTGATGAGCGCCGCGCTGATCGGCATGGTGTTCGGCGCCCTCGGCTCCGGCCCGCTGGCCGACCGCTTCGGACGCAAGGGCGTGCTGGTGGGCGCGGTATTGGTGTTCGGTGGCTTCAGCCTGGCCTCGGCCTACGCGAGCAATGTCGACCAATTGCTGGTGTTGCGCTTTCTGACCGGCCTGGGCCTCGGGGCTGGCATGCCCAACGCCACCACCTTGCTGTCGGAATACACTCCGGAGCGCCTCAAGTCGCTGCTGGTGACCAGCATGTTCTGTGGCTTCAACCTGGGCATGGCCGGCGGCGGTTTCATTTCGGCCAAGCTGATCCCGGCATATGGCTGGCACAGCCTGCTGGTGATCGGCGGTGTCCTGCCACTGCTGCTGGCAGTGGTGCTCTTGGCCTGGTTGCCGGAGTCGGCGCGGTTCCTTGTGGTGCGCAACCGCGGCGCCGACAAGGTGCGCAAGACCCTGGCGCCGATCAATCCTGAACAGGTAGCCCAGGCATCGAGCTTCAGCGTGCCGGAACAGAAGGCGGTGGCGGCGCGCAACGTGTTTGCGGTGATCTTCTCGGGTACCTATGGCCTGGGCACCGTATTGCTGTGGCTGACCTATTTCATGGGCCTGGTGATCGTCTACCTGCTGACCAGCTGGCTGCCGACACTGATGCGCGACAGCGGCGCAAGCATGGAGCAGGCCGCCTTCATCGGCGCATTGTTCCAGTTTGGCGGGGTGCTGAGCGCGGTGGCAGTGGGTTGGGCCATGGACCGCTTCAACCCGCACAAGGTGATCGGCATCTTCTACTTGCTGGCAGGTGTGTTCGCCTACGCCGTTGGACAGAGCCTGGGCAACATCACCTTGCTGGCGACCCTGGTGCTGGTTGCCGGCATGTGCGTGAACGGCGCGCAATCGGCCATGCCCTCGCTGGCGGCGCGCTTCTATCCGACCCAAGGCCGTGCCACAGGCGTTTCCTGGATGCTCGGGATCGGCCGCTTCGGCGCGATTCTCGGCGCCTGGAGCGGGGCTACGCTGCTGGGGTTGGGCTGGAATTTCGAGCAGGTGCTGACGGCACTGCTGGTGCCTGCGGCATTGGCCGCGGTGGCTGTCGTGGTGAAAGGGTTGGTCAGCCACGCGGATGCGACCTGAGGTCTGGTGGCTCGCTCCTGCAGGATCGTATAAATAGCAGGGTAACAAATGGTTCGATAATCGCACAAAAGTGCGATTATCGGATTGAGATAACCCCCTCAGTCTCCTTAATCTGGGCCCATCGCAGCGATGCATCGGCCCGCTGCTCACTGACCCGACTCGACCTGACCAGGAGTCTCCAATGGCAGCAATCCTCTCGCTTCACGAGGCCGTGAAGCAGTTCATCCAGGATGGCGACAGTGTCGCCCTCGAAGGTTTCACCCACCTGATCCCGACCGCGGCCGGCCACGAGATCATCCGCCAGGGCAAGCGCGACCTGACCCTGGTGCGCATGACCCCGGATCTGATCTACGACCAGCTGATCGGCGCCGGTTGCGCGCGCAAATTGATCTTCTCCTGGGGCGGCAACCCGGGCGTGGGCTCGCTGCATCGCCTGCGCGACGCGGTGGAGAAACAGTGGCCCCACGCGATCGAGATCGAGGAGCACAGCCACGCCGACCTGGCCAACGCCTATGTCGCCGGTGCCTCCGGCCTGCCATTCGCGGTGCTGCGCGCCTACGCCGGTTCCGATCTGCCAAAGGTCAACCCGCTGATCAAGTCCGTCACTTGCCCATTCACTGGCGAAGTACTTGCCGCGGTACCGTCCGTGCGCCCGGACGTCACCGTGATCCATGCGCAGAAGGCCGATCGCAAGGGCAATGTGTTGCTGTGGGGCATCCTCGGTGTGCAGAAGGAAGCGGCGCTGGCAGCCAAGCGCTGCATCGTCACCGTCGAGGAGATCGTCGATGACCTGCAGGCGCCGATGAATGCCTGTGTGCTGCCCACATGGGCCCTCAGCGCGGTATGCCTGGTGCCTGGCGGCGCCCACCCTTCATACGCCCACGGCTACTACGAGCGCGACAACCGCTTCTACCAGGCCTGGGACCCGATTGCCCGCAACCGTGAGTCGTTCACCGCCTGGGTCGACACCTATATCCGTGGCACCGCCGACTTCACCGAATTCCAGGCCAGGCTGGCCAGCACCGCGGAGGCCGCGCAATGAGCTACTCCACTTCCGAAATGATGACCGTCGCCGCCGCCCGTCGCCTGCGCAATGGCGCCGTCTGCTTCGTCGGCATCGGCCTGCCTTCCAAGGCCGCCAACCTGGCGCGCCTGACCTCGTCGCCCGACGTGGTGTTGATCTACGAGTCCGGTCCGATCGGTGCCAAGCCCAGCGTGCTGCCGTTGTCCATCGGTGACGGCGAGCTGGCCGAGACCGCCGACACCGTGGTGCCTACCGGTGAGATCTTCCGTTACTGGCTGCAGGGTGGGCGCATCGATGTAGGGTTCCTCGGCGCTGCCCAGGTTGACCGCTTCGGCAATATCAACACCACCGTGGTCGGTGACTACCACGCGCCGAAGACCCGGCTGCCAGGTGCCGGCGGCGCCCCGGAGATCGCCGGTTCCGCCAAGCAGGTGCTGATCATCCTCAAGCAGTCGCCGCGGGCTTTCGTCGACAAGCTCGACTTCATCACCTCGGTGGGGCATGGCGAAGGCGGCGATTCACGTCAGCGCCTGGGGCTGCCGGGTGAAGGTCCGGTCGGCATCATCACCGACCTGTGCATCATGGAGCCGGAGGCGGGTAGCCATGAGTTCGTGGTCACCTCGATCCACCCAGGCGTGACCCGCGAGCAGATCATCGCTGCCACTGGCTGGGCGATCCGTTTCGCCGACGACGTGCGGCAAACCACGGCTCCGAGCGAGGTAGAACTGTCCGCCCTGCGCGACCTCGAAGCGCGCACCGCCGCCGCCCATGGCCAGACGGCAGGAGAAGCCTGATGCGAGACGTCTTTATCTGCGATGCTGTGCGTACTCCTATCGGCCGTTTCGGCGGGGCCTTGGCCTGCGTGCGCGCCGACGACCTGGCGGCAGTGCCGCTCAAGGCGCTGATCGAGCGCAACCCGGATGTGCAATGGGATCAGCTCGACGAAGTGTTCTTCGGCTGTGCCAACCAGGCCGGCGAGGACAACCGTAACGTGGCGCGCATGGCGCTGTTGCTGGCCGGCTTGCCGCACAGCGTCCCAGGCGTGACCCTCAACCGCCTGTGCGCCTCGGGCATGGACGCCGTTGGCAGCGCCTTCCGGGCCATCGCCAGCGGCGAGATGGAGCTGGCGATTGCCGGTGGCGTCGAGTCGATGTCCCGCGCACCGTTCGTGATGGGCAAGGCCGAGAGCGGCTACTCGCGCAACATGAAGCTCGAGGACACCACCATCGGCTGGCGTTTCATCAATCCGTTGATGAAGGCCCAGTTCGGTGTGGACTCGATGCCCGAGACCGCCGACAACGTCGCCGATGATTACCAGGTATCGCGTGCCGACCAGGATGCCTTCGCCCTGCGCAGCCAGCAGAAGGCTGCCGCCGCGCAGGCCGCCGGCTTTTTCGCCGAGGAAATCGTCCCGGTGCGTATCCAGCACCGCAAGGGTGAGACGGTGGTCGAGCACGACGAACATTTGCGCCCGCAGACCACGCTGGAGGCGCTGGCCAAGCTCAAGCCGGTCAACGGCCCGGACAAGACCGTTACCGCTGGCAACGCCTCGGGTGTCAACGACGGTGCCGCCGCGCTGATTCTGGCTTCGGCCGAGGCGGTGAAGACGCACGGTCTGACCCCACGTGCCCGGGTGCTGGGCATGGCCAGCGCTGGTGTGGCGCCACGGGTGATGGGTATCGGCCCGGTGCCCGCGGTGCGCAAGCTGACCGAGCGCCTTGGCATTGCCGTGGCCGACTTCGATGTCATCGAACTCAATGAAGCCTTTGCCAGCCAGGGCCTGGCAGTGCTGCGCGAGCTGGGTGTGGCAGACGATGCACCGCAGGTGAACCCCAATGGTGGCGCAATTGCCCTGGGGCATCCGCTGGGCATGAGCGGGGCACGTCTGGTGCTGACGGCGTTGCATCAGTTGGAGAAGAGCGGCGGGCGCAAGGGCCTGGCGACCATGTGCGTGGGCGTTGGGCAGGGGTTGGCGTTGGCCATAGAAAGGATCTGATCCTTTGGAACCCTCCGCTTGCACGAGCATGCCTGCCAGGCAGCGTGGGAGCGGCCTTGCCCCGCGATGAGGCCGGTAGCCATGACGCACGGGCAAGGCGGAACGAGTGTGTAACCAGGTATGTCTAGAATTACCTGTGACCCTCCAGGAGCAAACACACCATGACCTCAACCTATTACACCGGCGAAGAACGCAGCAAGCGTATCTTCGCCATCGTCGGCGCCTCGTCGGGCAACCTGGTGGAATGGTTCGACTTCTATGTCTACGCCTTCTGCGCCATCTATTTCGCCCCGGCTTTCTTCCCCTCCGACGACCCCACGGTGCAGTTGCTCAACACCGCCGGCGTGTTCGCCGCGGGCTTCCTGATGCGCCCCATCGGTGGCTGGATCTTCGGCCGCCTGGCCGACCGTCACGGGCGCAAGAACTCGCTGATGATCTCGGTGCTGATGATGTGCGGCGGCTCGCTGATCATCGCATGCCTGCCCACCTACGCCAGCATCGGCACCTGGGCGCCAGCGCTGCTGCTCCTGGCGCGGCTGATCCAGGGGCTGTCGGTGGGCGGTGAGTACGGCACCACCGCCACCTACATGAGTGAAGTGGCGCTGCGTGGCCAGCGCGGTTTCTTCGCCTCGTTCCAGTACGTCACCCTGATCGGCGGCCAGTTGCTGGCGGTGCTGGTGGTGGTGATCCTGCAACAACTGCTCACCGAGGACGAACTGCGCGCCTATGGCTGGCGCATCCCGTTCGTGGTCGGTGCCATTGCCGCGTTGATCTCGCTGATGCTGCGCCGTTCGCTGAAGGAGACCAGCAGCGCAGAGACCCGCCAGGACAAGGATGCCGGTAGCATCAGTGGGCTGTTTCGCAATCACGCCGCCGCGTTCATCACCGTACTGGGCTACACCGCCGGCGGTTCGCTGATCTTCTATACCTTCACCACCTACATGCAGAAGTACCTGGTCAACACCGCCGGCATGAACGCCAAGAGCGCCAGTTTCGTCATGACCGGCGCGCTGTTCCTGTTCATGATCCTGCAGCCGCTGTTCGGCATGCTCTCCGACCGCATCGGCCGGCGTAACTCGATGCTGCTGTTCGGCGCCCTGGGGACGCTCTTCACCGTACCCTTGCTGATGGCGCTGAAGACCGTGACCAGCCCGTTCATGGCCTTCGTGCTGGTAAGCCTGGCCTTGTGCATCGTCAGCTTCTACACCTCCATCAGCGGCCTGGTGAAGGCCGAGATGTTTCCGCCACAGGTTCGCGCATTGGGCGTGGGGCTGGCCTACGCCGTGGCCAACGCGGTGTTCGGCGGCTCGGCCGAATACGTGGCACTGGGCTTGAAAACCTTGGGCATGGAGAACACCTTCTACTGGTACGTAACCGCCATGATGGCGGTGGCCTTCCTGTTCAGCCTGCGCCTGCCGAAGCAGGCGGCGTACCTGCACCACGATCACTAAGGACGTTGCATGAGCAACCAACTGTTCGACGCCTACTTCACTGCCCCGGCCATGCGCGAGGTTTTCTCCGACCGGGGCCGGTTGCAGGGCATGCTCGACTTCGAGGCGGCCCTGGCCCGCGCCGAGGCGGCCGCCGGGCTGGTGCCGCACACGGCGGTGACTGCCATCGAGGCGGCCTGCAAGGCCGAGCGCTACGATGCCCGGGCGCTGGCCGACGCCATCGCGGTGGCCGGTAATTCGGCGATCCCGCTGGTCAAGGCCCTGGGCAAGGTGGTCGCCAGTGGCGTACCCGAGGCCGAGCGCTACGTGCACCTGGGCGCCACCAGCCAGGATGCGATGGACAGCGGCCTGGTGCTGCAACTGCGCGATGCGCTGGGGTTGCTCGAAAACGATCTCGGCAAGCTGGCCGACACCCTGGCGCATCAGGCATTGCAGCATGCCGACACGCCGCTGGTGGGGCGGACCTGGTTGCAGCATGCCACGCCGGTGACGCTGGGCATGAAGCTGGCCGGTGTGCTCGGCGCCCTCACTCGCCATCGCCAACGCCTCAAGGAACTGCGTCCGCGCCTGCTGGTGCTGCAGTTTGGTGGCGCTTCCGGCAGCCTGGCGGCGCTGGGCAGCAAAGCGCTGCCGGTGGCCGAGGCCCTGGCCGCGCAACTGAAGTTGTCCTTGCCCGAACAGCCGTGGCACACCCAGCGTGACCGCCTGGTGGAGTTTGCCTCGGTGCTGGGCCTGGTCGCCGGCAGCCTGGGCAAGTTCGGCCGTGACGTCAGCCTGCTGATGCAGACCGAGGCGGGCGAGTTGTTCGAACCCGCCGCGCCGGGCAAGGGCGGGTCCTCGACCATGCCGCACAAGCGCAATCCGGTCGGGGCGGCGGTGTTGATCAGCGCCGCCACCCGTGTGCCCGGGCTGCTCTCGACCTTGTTCAGCGCGATGCCCCAGGAGCACGAACGCAGCCTTGGCCTGTGGCATGCCGAGTGGGAAACCCTGCCGGAGATCTGCTGCCTGGTCTCCGGTGCCCTGCGTCAGGCCCAGGGGATCGCCGAGGCCATGGAGGTGGACGCCGAACGCATGCGCAGCAACCTCGACCTCACTCAGGGCCTGGTGCTGGCCGAGGCGGTCAGTATTGTCCTCGCCCAGCGCCTGGGCCGCGACCGGGCCCATCAACTGCTGGAGCAGTGCTGCCAGCGCGCCGTGGCCGAAGGGCGCCATCTGCGTGCAGTGCTTGGTGATGAGCCGCAGGTCAACGCCGAGTTGTCCGGCGAGGAGCTCGACCGCCTGCTCGACCCCACCCATTACCTGGGCCAGGCCCGCGTCTGGGTGGCGCGCGCGGTGGCCGAACATCAACGTTTCACTGCCTGAAAGGAGACCGCTGTGGCGCATTTGCAACTGGCCGATGGCGTACTGAACTACCAACTCGATGGCCCGGCCGATGCGCAGGTGCTGGTGCTCTCCAACTCCCTGGGCACCGACCTGGGCATGTGGGATGAGCAGATTCCCACCTGGAGCGAACACTTTCGCGTGCTGCGCTACGACACCCGTGGCCATGGCGGCTCGCTGGTCACTCAAGGCCCCTACAGCATCGAGCAGCTGGGGGGCGACGTGCTGGCCCTGCTCGAGGCGCTGGACATCGAGCATGCACACTTCGTCGGCCTGTCCATGGGCGGCCTGATCGGCCAGTGGCTGGGCATCAACGCCGGCCAGCGCCTGCACAGCCTGACCCTGTGCAACACTGCGGCAAAAATCGCCAACGACGAGGTCTGGAACTCCCGCATCGACGCGGTGCTCAAGGGTGGCCAGCAGGCCATGGCGGACCTGCGCGACGGCTCCATCGCCCGTTGGTTCACCCCGGCCTTCGCCCAGGCGCGGCCGGACGAGGCCCAGCGCATCTGCCAGATGCTCGCGCGCACCAATCCAGAAGGCTATGCCGCCAACTGCGCGGCGGTACGTGATGCCGATTACCGCGAACAGCTGGGGCGCATCCAGGTGCCGACGCTGGTGGTGGCGGGCTCTGCGGACGTGGTGACCACGCCTGAGCATGGCCGCTTCATGCAGCGCCGCATCGTCAACGCGACCTATGCCGAATTCCCGGCGGCGCACCTGTCCAACGTCGAGATCGGCGCGGCCTTCAGCGCCCGTGTGCTCGATTTCCTGCTGGCCCGTTGAGGAATCTGCCATGGATGAGAAACAACGTTACGATGCCGGCATGCAGGTGCGCCGCGCGGTGCTCGGCGATGCCCACGTGGACCGCAGCCTGGAAAAGCTCAATGACTTCAACGGCGAGTTCCAGGAGATGATCACCCGGCACGCCTGGGGCGATATCTGGACCCGCCCCGGCCTGCCCCGGCACACCCGCAGCCTGATCACCATCGCCATGCTGATCGGCATGAACCGCAACGACGAGCTCAAACTTCACCTGCGCGCGGCCGCCAACAACGGCGTGACGCGTGAGGAGATCAAGGAAGTGATCATGCAGAGCGCGATCTACTGCGGGATCCCGGCGGCCAATGCCACGTTCCATCTGGCCGAGTCGGTGTGGGATGAACTGGGGGTGGAGTCCAGGCAGTAACGCATCGCGGGGGAAGTCGCATCGGCGCACCGATGCGACTTGCCCCGCGATTACTTCACACGACTGCTTTCTTCTGGCGAACGGCGACAGGCCCGGCATTGGCCTCCACGGCCTTTTTCAGTTCGCCACACAAGCCAGCCATGAACGCCAGCTCCGCCACCACGAACAGCGGCCCGACGATCAGCCCGCTCAGGTCATCGACGAATGCCGGCTTGCGCCCTTCGTAGGCATGTCCGACGAACTGGATGATCCACCCCACCACGAACGCACCTAGCCCGGCACTCAACCACAGCCCGGTACTCTGCACGGCCAGTGCCTGGCCGGCCCATAGGCACAATCCCAGCAGCAGCCCCATCACCAGGCCGAAGCGCAGGTCCAGGCGCAGGTAGAACCACACCGACCAGAGCGCCAGCAGCAGCGCCGGCGACAGCCACAGCCCCGCCACGTCCCAACCGGGGCGTGACAGCAGCACGGCCACGGCCAGCACGATCAGCGGAATGCCGATGAAGTGGGTGGCGATGTTCCGTGGATCGCGGTGGTAGGCCGCGTATTGACTCAGGTGCTCGACGAGGTTTTTCATTGTTGTTCCTCCATCAGGGGTGAGCACAGCTTGCCCCTGTTCATTCATCGTCGTCTGTCGCCTGGCCGACAGAGTTCGCTTTGCGAGGTGCCATGCACGATCCGCGCACTCAACTGCTGCATGGTCAATGGTTCCGGCAATTGCCCGTTACCGTTCAGGATAGTCTGCTGGCCCTGGGCCGTCCGCGTGAACTGGCAGCGGGGCAGCGTCTGTTCCAGCGCGGCGATGCGCCGTGTGGCCTGTATGCGGTACTCGAAGGGGCGATGCGGGTCGGAGCGGTCAGCAGCGCAGGCAAGGAGGCGTTGCTGACGCTGGTCGAGTCACCCCATTGGTTCGGCGAGATCAGCCTGTTCGATGGCCAGCCGCGCACCCATGACGCCTATGCCGAGGGGCCAACACGCCTGCTGTGGATTCCCCAGGCGCCGTTGCTGGAATGGTTGGCGTTCCAGCCAGAGCACTGGCGCGACCTGGCCCTGCTGATGAGCCAGAAGTTGCGCTGGGTGTTCGTCGCCCTCGAGCAGCAGAGCCTGCTGGCCGCCGCGCCGCGGGTGGCGCAGCGCCTGTTGCAGATGGCCGAAGGCTACGGTGAGCGCGATGTCGCCCAATGGCGGTTGCAAGTGTCCCAGGAACAGTTGGCCCTGATGTTGTCGCTGTCGCGCCAGACCATCAACCAGATCCTCAGGAGCCTCGAACAGGCCGGCGTGGTGCGCCTGGGCTATGGCGAGGTGGAGATTGTCGATGCGCCACGTCTGCGGGCGATGGGGCAGCATCAAGGCTGACCAGGGTATCGATCATCGCCCGCGCCGCCGGTGACAGGCGATAACCGCTGCGGCTAACTACCCCGCAGCGCACGCTGAGCACTTCCATGCCCGGCGGCAGGTTGCGCCAGTGCAGACGCACCAGATGGCCGGCGGCCAGGTCCTCGGCCACCGCCTCCTCGCTGGCCGTGCCGATGGCGTCGCTGGCCATTACCACGTTGCGCAGCACTGCCAGGTGTTCGGTCTGCAGGTGCGGGGTGAAGTCATTGCGCCCGCTGAGGTTGGCCAGGCGTTTGCGCACGCCGGGAGCGAGCAGGGCGCTGGCCAGTGGGTAGGCGAACAGGTCGTTGGTCGACAGACTGTCCTTTGCCAGCAGCGGGTGTCCGGGACGGCAGAAGAACAGGCCTGGACGCGGGGACAGTGCCTCGGTGTGGAAGTAGGGATCGGCCTCGAAGGGACGTACGTCATCGACGAAGAACTCGATCTGCTCGCGACGCAGGGCCTGGCCCAGGCGCTCGGCGTTGTCCACCAGCAAGTCGGTGCGGATGCCGGGATGAGCCCCGATAAAATGTTGCAGGGCCTGGGGCACCAGGCGCACGGCCAGGGCCGGGCCGCTGCCGAAGTGCAGCTCTCCGGCATCGAGCTTGGTCATCTGCAGGACGTCGTGGTTCAGTTGCGCGGCGCCCTGGACCAGGCGACGGGCATGTTGCAACACCACTTGGCCCTCGGGGGTGGGGGGCAATGCCTTGCTGGCACGATCGACCAGGGCGCAACCAAAGGTATGTTCGAGGTTCTGGATTGCGCGGCTGAAGGCGGGTTGGGTGATGCCCATGGCATCGGCGGCGCGGACGAAACTGCGGTATTCGATGAGGGCGATGAAATAGCGCAGTTGGCGGAGGTCCATGCTCGGGCTCTGGTGCGGGATCAGAGCTTGGTTTTAGCGGCTTGTTACATATAGCGTCAAAGAATGTTATTTGATTTGGATATGTCTTCTGGTTATTTGCCGGACGGCAGGACCCAACGCGGGGCAAGCCCACGCCGCTCCTGCATTGTGCAGGCGTGAGCGGGCTTGCCCCGCCGCGATGGCCTCAAAGGAGATTTAACGGATAGCTGACAATCAAGCGGTTCTCATCGAACGCGTTGCTGCTGAAATCCCTGCGCATGGTCGAATTGCGCCACTTCACCGACAGGTCCTTGAAGGTCCCGGCCTGCACCACGTAGGCCAGCTCGGTCTCCCGGGCCCATTCCTTGCCATCGTCCACCCCTCCGGCATGCACGTTGTCGCCTTTGATGTAGCGGTTCATCAAGGTCAGGCCGGGGATGCCGACGGTGACGAAATTGAAGTCGTGACGCAGTTGCCAGGAGCGCTCCTTGGCATTGTCGAAGCTGGCGTTGTAACTGTCGTTGGCCAGCGTGCCGCCACTGGTGCCGTTGACACGCATCCAGGCGTCATCGCCACTGACCTTCTGCAGGCCGATATAGAAGGTGTGGCCTTGATATCGCGCCGAGAGCATGGCCGAGACGGTGCGGTTGTCCAAGTCGCCGGCGCGGGCGCTGCCATCCTCCTTGCCGAGGAAGTAGCCCAGATTGGCGCCAAAGGTCCAGTCGCCCAACGGCTGGCTGTGCACCAGGTTCAGATACTGCTGGCGATAAATGTCTTTTAGCCGGGCATCCCACAGGCCGACCATCGTGCGTTTGTCGTTGAAGCTGTATTCGCCGCCGGCGAAGTTGAAGCGGTCGGAGGTGATACCGGCGCGCCCCTGCATGAACATGTCTTCCATGCTCGCATCGTTGCGCGGGCTGTTGCCGCGGAACTGGCCGGCGTACAGGGTCAGGCCGTCGATCTCCTTCGAGGTGAGCTGACCGCCGCGGAACGTCTGCGGCAGCGAGCGGCCATCGTCCGAACGCAGGATCGGCAGCACCGGCATCCACTCGCCTACTTTGAGCTCGGTCTGCGACAGGCGCGTCTTGAACGCCACCCCCAGGCGGCCGAAATCATCCGCCGGGCGACCGTCGTCATGCACCGGCAGCAGGTGGGTGCCGGCCGTGCCCTTGCCGCCATCGAGCTTGACCGAGTACAGCCCCAGCACATCGATGCCGAAACCGACGGTGCCCTGGGTGAAGCCGGAGCGGGCGTCGAGAATCAAGCTCTGGGTCCATTCCTCGGCCTTGCCCTGGGGGTTGGCCGGGTCGACGAAGTTGCGGTTGATGTAGAAGTTGCGCAGGTTGAGGCTGGCCTTGGCGTCTTCCAGGAAGCCACCTTCGGCGGCCACGCCGGGCAGGGCGCAGGACAGGGCCAACAGGCCGGGCAGCAGCTGGCGTGCGGGTTGCAAAGTGCTCATCTGTCGTGGATCTCTTGTTTTTATTGGGCGAGCCGGGTCGCTGCGGGTGCGGCCGCAGGGGTAGGCATCTTTAGAGAGAACTTGTGCAACGTTGCGCAGGCGATGGTGCGGGGGAGGGTGGGGGCTAGGCAATTCGTTGCAAGCGGAACGGGGCGGTTATCGAACGCAATGTGACCGCGCAACAAAAAGCCCACCGCAAGGGTGGGCTTGATGCTGTTAGCGGTCCAGTCAGCTTTTCGGCGTCTGGATCGAGGCTTGCTGCTGGGTCTGCTCGTACCAGCCGCCGCCGAGGGCCTTGTACAGGTTGACCTCGCTGACCAGCTGCGACAGGCGATCACCGATCAGCGACTGCTGGGCGCTGAACAGGTTGCGCTGGGCATCGAGGAAGGTCAGGTTGCTGTCGATACCGATGCGGTAGCGGCGCTCGGCCAGGCGGTAGTAGTCCTGGTTGGCGGCCACCAGGTCACGCTGGGCCTGCAGCTGCTCTTCGAACGTCTTGCGTGCGGCCAGGCCATCGGCGACTTCCTGGAAGGCGGTCTGGATGGTCTTTTCGTACTTGGCGACGTTGATGTCCTTCTGGATCTTCGAGTAGTCCAGGCTGGCCCGCAGGCTGCCGGCATTGAAGATCGGCAGGTTGATCTGCGGCTGGAACAGCCAGGTGCCCGAGCCGCCCTTGAACAGCCCGCCCATGTCCGGGCTCAGGGTGCCGGCGTTGGCGGTCAGGCTGATGCTCGGGAAGAACGCGGCCCGCGCCGCGCCGATGTTGGCGTTGGCGGCCTTGAGCAGGTGCTCGGCCTCCTGGATATCAGGGCGGCGCTGCAGGATGTCGGACGGCAGGCCGGCCGGCACTTCGGCCAGCTGGTCGGCATTGAGCTCCAGCGGCTTGGGCAGGTTGGCCGGCACGCCGGTACCTACCAGCACGGTGAGGCTGTTCAGGTCCTGGGCGACCAGGCGCTGGTACTGCGACAGCTTGACGCGTGCGCCTTCGACGGCAGTGCGCGCCTGGCTCAGGTCCAGGGCCGAGGCGACACCCACCTCATTGCTGCGGCGGGTGAGGTTGTAGCTCTCTTCGTACGTCTTGAGCGTTTCCTCGGTCAGCTTCAGCAGCGCCTGGTCGGCCTGCCAGGTGTAGTAGGCGTTGGCCACGCTGGCCACCAGGCTGATCTGCGTGGAGCGGCGCGCCTGTTCGCTGGACAGGTAGGTTTCCAAGGCCTGCTGGGTCAGGCTGCGCACCCGGCCGAACAGGTCCAGCTCATAGGCGCTGACACCCAGGGTGGCCGAGTACTGGCTGCTGATGGTGGATTCGCCGGTCTGCGACATGTTCGCCGGCATCCGCTGGCGGCTGCCGCTGCCATTGGCGGAAACCGCCGGCAGCAGGTCGGCACGCTGGATGCGGTACTGCGCGCGGTAGGCGTCGATGTTCAGCGCCGCGACCCGCAGGTCGCGGTTGTTTTCCAGCGACGTCTGGATCAGTTGCTGCAGCGCCGGGTCGTGGAAGAACTGGCGCCAGCCCTGTTCGGCCGCGGCGACGTCGGCCGATTGGGTCGGCGAGTACGCAGGGCCTTGCGGCCACTGCGCGGCCACCGGCGCCTCGGGCGTCTGGTAGTCGGGGATCAGCGAGCAACCGCCGAGGATGAAGGCGGTTACCGCCAGGGACAACAAAGACTTGGTCATTGCCCAGCCTCATAACGTGGAGTTTCAGGGGTGGCGTGTTCTTTCGGCTCTTTGCTGCCGAACAGCGACGACACTGCGACGAAGAATAGCGGTACCCAGAAGATGGCCAGCACGGTGGCGCTGATCATGCCGCCGATCACACCGGTGCCGATGGCGTGCTGGCTACCGGCACCAGCGCCGCTGGCGATGGTCAACGGTACCACGCCGAGGATGAACGCCAGCGAGGTCATGATGATCGGGCGCAGACGCATGCGGCAGGCCTCGATGGCTGCGTCGTACAGGCTTTTGCCCTGTTCGTGCAGCTCTTTGGCGAACTCGACGATCAGGATGGCGTTCTTCGCCGCCAGGCCGATGGTGGTCAGCAGGCCGACCAGGAAGTACACGTCGTTGGACAAGCCGCGCAGGCTGGTGGCGAGCAGGGCACCGATGATACCCAATGGCACCACCAGCACGACCGCGATCGGGATCGACCAGCTTTCGTACAGCGCCGCCAGGCAGAGGAACACGAACAGCACCGAGAGGGCGAACAGCGCCGGCATTTGCGAGCCGGAGAGTTTTTCCTCGTAGGACATGCCGGTCCAGGA
This sequence comes from Pseudomonas sp. FW305-96, assembly GCF_058783825.1. Taxonomy (NCBI): domain Bacteria; kingdom Pseudomonadati; phylum Pseudomonadota; class Gammaproteobacteria; order Pseudomonadales; family Pseudomonadaceae; genus Pseudomonas; species Pseudomonas sp. FW305-96. Next base: position 39,693 of record NZ_JBYSYW010000017.1, on the reverse strand, counting down.
GAAGCCGATGCCGGTTGGCAGTTCGCCGGCGATGCGCTCGACTTCGGCCATGGCCTCACCGGTACTGTAGCCCGGCGCCGGGGTACCGAGGATCTCGACCGCTTCCACGCCGTTATAGCGCGACAGCTTCGGCGAGCCATAGCTCCATTCGCCCTTGGCGAAGGAGGAGAACGGCACCATCTCGCCCTTGCCGTTGCGCACGTACCACTTCTGCAGGTCTTCCGGGCTCATCCGGGCGTTTGGCGCACCCTGGATGTAGACCTTCTTGACCCGGCCACGGTCGATGAAGTCGTTGACGTAGCTACCGCCCAGGGCGATCGACAAGGTGTTGTTGATGTCGGCGATGGTCACGCCCAGAGCACTGGCGCGTTCGTCGTCGATGGTCAGCTGGTACTGCGGCTCGTCGTTCAGGCCGTTCGGACGCACGGCGCTGAGGATCTTGCTCTGCGCGGCCTTGGCCAGGAACTGGTTGCGTGCTTCCATCAGTTTTGCATGGCCGACCCCGGCGCGGTCCTGGAGGAACACGTCGAAGCCGGTGGCGTTACCCAGTTCGAGTACCGCCGGCGGGGCGAAGGCGAACACCATCGCGTCGCGGAAGCTGAAGAAGTGCATCTGCGCGCGCTGGGCGAGGGCGAACACGCTGTTCTCCTTCGAGCGCTCGCCCCAAGGCTTGAGCATGATGAATGCCATGCCCGAGCTCTGGCCGCGGCCGGCGAAGTTGAAGCCGTTGACGGTGAACACGGATGCCACGGTATCGGCTTCCTTGTCGAGCAGGTACTCGCGCATCTGGTCGACCACCACCTGGGTGCGCTCGGCACTGGAGCCGGCCGGGGTCTGTACCTGGGCGAACAGCACGCCCTGGTCTTCCTCTGGCAGGAATGCGGTCGGGATGCGCGCGAACAGCCAGATCATGCCAACCACGATCAGCGCGTAGGCCAGCAGGAACGGGATCTTGTTGCGCAGGATGGTGCCGACGCTCCGCTCATAGCCGACGACGCTGCGGTCGAAATTGCGGTTGAACCAGCCGAAGAAGCCGCGCTTGGCCACATGGTGCTCGCCCTTCTTCAATGGCTTGAGCATGGTGGCGCACAAGGCCGGGGTGAAGATCAGCGCGACCAGCACCGACAGGCCCATGGCCGAGACGATGGTGATGGAGAACTGGCGATAGATCACACCGGTGGAACCGCCGAAGAAGGCCATCGGCAGCAGTACCGCCGACAATACCAGGGCGATACCCACCAGGGCGCCCTGGATCTGCTCCATGGAGCGCTTAGTCGCCTCCTTGGGCGGCAGTCCTTCCTCGGACATCACCCGCTCGACGTTCTCCACCACGACGATGGCATCGTCCACCAGCAGGCCGATGGCCAGGACCATGGCGAACATGGTCAGGGTGTTGATGCTGAAACCGGCGGCGGCGAGGATGCCGAAGGTACCCAGCAATACCACCGGTACGGTCATGGTGGTGATGATGGTGGCGCGGAAGTTCTGCAGGAACAGGTACATCACCAGGAACACCAGGACCACCGCTTCGATCAGGGTGTGGATCACCCCGCTGATCGATTCGGTGACCACCGGGGTGGTGTCATACGGGAACACCGCCTTCACCCCCGGTGGGAAGAACGGCTCGAGGCCGCTGATGGTCGTGCGCAGCGCCTTGGCGGTATCCAGGGCGTTGGCGCCGGTGGCCAGCTTGACCGCCAGGCCCGAGGCCGGCTTGCCGTTGTACTGGGCGCTGATGGCGTAGTTTTCGCCGCCCAGGCCGACCTGGGCCACGTCGCCCAGGCGTACCTGGGAACCGTCGGCATTGACCTTGAGCAGGATCTTCTCGAACTGCTCGGCGGTCTGCAGACGGGTCTTGCCGATGATGGTGGCGTTGAGCTGGGTACCTGGCAGCGCCGGCAGGCCGCCGAGCTGGCCGGAGGATACCTGCACGTTCTGCGCGGCGACCGCGGTGCGCACGTCGACCGGGGTCAGCTGGAACTTGTTCAGCTTGGCCGGATCCAGCCAGATACGCATGGCGTACTGCGCACCGAACACCTGGAAGTCGCCCACGCCTGCGGTCCGCGAGATCGGGTCCTGCATGTTGGAAACGATGTAGTTGGCCAGGTCGTCCTTGGTCATGCTGCCGTCTTCGGACACCAGGCCGATCACCAGCAGGAAGTTCTTCACTGCCTTGGTGACGCGGATACCTTGCTGCTGCACTTCCTGCGGCAACAGCGGGGTGGCCAGGTTCAGCTTGTTCTGTACCTGGACCTGCGCGGTGTCCGAGTTGGTGCCCTGCTCGAAGGTGGCGGTGATGGTCATGCTGCCGTCGGAGTTACTTTCCGACGACACATAACGCAGGTTGTCGATCCCGTTGAGCTGCTGCTCGATCACCTGCACCACGGTGTCCTGCACGGTCTGCGCCGAGGCGCCCGGGTAGGTCACGGAGATGGCGATGGCCGGCGGGGCGATGCTCGGGTACTGGTTGATCGGCAGCTTCAGGATCGACAGGGCGCCGACCAGCATGATCACCAGGGCGATCACCCAGGCGAAGATCGGGCGATCGATAAAGAACTTCGACATGGTTTACTCCGCTTTGGCGTCAGCTTTGGCCGTGTTGGCCTGAGCAGCGCTGGCCGGCTTCTTGACGTTGGTGGCTTCGCTGACCTTGACCTCGACGCCTGGTCGCACGAACTGCAGCCCTTCGGTGATCAGACGGTCGCCCGGGTTCAGGCCTTCCTCGATCAGCCAGTCACTGCCCAGGGTGCGGCTGGCCTTGAGCTGGCGCAGTTCGACCTTGTTCTCCTGGTTGACCACCAGCGCGGTCGGCGCACCCTTGAGGTCACGGGTCACGCCCTGTTGCGGGGCCAGGATGGCGTTGGCGTTGACGCCGGCCTTGAGCCGCGCATGCACGAACATGCCGGGCAGCAGGGTGTGGTCGGGGTTGGGGAAGATCGCGCGCAGAGTGACGGAACCGGTGGTCTCGTCGACCGCGACTTCGGAGAACTCCAGGCGGCCCTGCTGCTTGAACAGGCTGCCGTCTTCCAGCACCAGCTGAACCTGGGCGGCGTTGTCGCCGGCCTTCTGCAACTGGCCGCTTTCCAGGTCACGGCGCAGCTTGAGCAGCTCGGCGGTGGACTGGGTAACGTCGACGTAGATCGGGTCGAGCTGCTGGATGGTGGCCATGGCGTTGGTCTGGCCGTTGTTCACCAGGGCGCCTTCGGTGACCGAAGAGCGGCCGACGCGGCCACTGATCGGGGCCAGCACCTTGGTGTAGCGCAAGTCGATCTGGGCGCTCTTGAGCGATGCCTCGGCCTGCAATCGTTTGGCATTGGCGTCATCGTATTCCTGCTTGGAGACGGCCTGCTCGTCGATCAGTTGCTTGTAACGCTCGGCCAGCGAGCGGGTAGCCTGCAGGTTGGCCTGGGCGTTGGCCAGGTTCGCCTCGTAGACGGCTGGGTCGATCTGGTAGAGCTGTTGCCCTTCCTTGACGTCGCTGCCTTCCTTGAACAGGCGCTTGAGAATGATGCCGTTCACCTGTGGGCGGACCTCGGCCACACGGTAGGCGCTGGTGCGCCCCGGCAGTTCCGAGGTCAGGGTGAAGGCTTGCGGTTGTACGGTCACGACGCCGACCTGAGGAGCCTGCGGCGCAGGCGCTGCTTCCTCTTTCTTACAGCCACTGAGCAGGGTTGCCAGGGCCACGGCGGAAACCAGGGCGGTTACGGCTGGCTTGAATTGCATGAGGATCCTCGGGTCGCAGGAGCAGGGGAGCTCAAGAATATAGTGGAAGTGCTTTGTCAGAAAAACGCTATCCGGTGGATAAATAGCTTGCTAAGGAATATACTTACATTCATGGTTGTTTGTAAATAGTGCCGGTGCGTCGTGGGTGACCACCGTCGATCGCCCAAATCCACCCGGGAGCGGCCCTGAAAGAGCCTGCCCCGGCCTGATTCCCGCCCGCCAGATTGAGCGCGCGGGGCCTGATGAGGTTGTACTGCCATGGTCCGTCGAACCAAAGAAGAAGCCCAGGAAACCCGCGCCCAGATCATCGAGGCGGCGGAGAAGGCCTTCTACAAGCGCGGGGTAGCGCGTACCACCCTGGCCGACATCGCTGAGCTCGCCGGCGTCACTCGCGGGGCGATCTACTGGCACTTCAGCAACAAGGCCGAGTTGGTGCAGGCGCTGCTCGACAGCCTGCACGAGACCCATGACCACCTGGCCCGCGCCAGTGAGAGCGAGGATGAGCTCGATCCGCTTGGCTGCATGCGCAAGCTGTTGCTGCAAGTGTTCAACGAGTTGGTGCTCGATGCCCGAACCCGGCGTATCAACGAAATCCTGCATCACAAGTGCGAATTCACCGACGACATGTGTGAGATTCGCCAGCAGCGTCAGGGCGCGGTGCTGGACTGTCATCAAAGCATTGCCCTGGCCTTGGGTAATGCCGTACGCCGCGGCCAGTTGCCTGCCGAGCTCGAGATCGACCGGGCTGCGGTGGCCATGTTTGCCTATGTGGATGGCCTGATCGGCCGCTGGCTGCTGCTGCCGGAAAGCTTCGACCTGTTGGGCGATGTCGAGAAATGGGTCGACACCGGGCTGGATATGCTGCGCTTGAGCCCTGGCTTGCGCAAATGACACTTTGTTAACGATTGTGAGGAAGTGTTATCCCTTTTCGGTTAACGCAGGATTAATAACCTGGAAGCGGTCTTGCCCGGCAATGACAACCTTCAGGCCGTGATGTCGCCTGGGCGGACGCTATCGCGGGGCAAGCCCGCTGCCACGCCTTTCAGCGCCCGCGCAACTGTCTGTCCGGCAAGGCCAGCGCCGCCAACAGGCCGATCAGCGAAGCCCCGGCACTGACCAGCAACAGGTCGCGGAAGGTTTCCAGCAAACGCGCCTGGGTGTGCGGATCCGCCTCGCCCGCCTTGAGGCTGCCCAGCAGCGGGTTGCCCAGCACTTCGAAGCCACCCTGGTGCAACCACGCCAGCAACAGGCTGGACATGCACGCCACCCCCATCGCCCCGCCCAGCGAGCGGAACAGGTTGGTGGTGCTGGTCGCCACGCCGATGTCCTTGCTGTCCACCGCGCTTTGCGTGCCCACCAGCGAGGTGGGAAATTGCAGGCCGCAGGCAATGCCTGTCAGCAGCATGAACAGTGCGCTCTGTAACCAGGCTTGCGGCGGCGTCAGTGCCATGGCTGCGATCGCCATTGGCATCAACAGCGCGCCTGTGAGGATCTGTGGCTTGAAGCGCCCGGTGCGGCTGGTCATGCGTCCACCGGTAAAGGCGCCGATGGGCAGCCCCATGGCCAGCGGCAGCAAGTGCAGCGCCGCGCTGTCGGCGCCGGCACCGGTGATGCCCTGGTAGCGCAGGGGCATCAGCATGGTCAACGAGATTGACTGGAAGCTGGCAAAGAAGATCACGCACCAGCACAGCACCGCGACCCGGTTGCCGAACAGGCCCAGAGGCAACAGTGGTTCGCGACAGCGCCGCTCGTGGGCTATGAACGCCGCCAGCCCCAGCAGTGCGCAGGCCAGCAACGCCAGGACCTCGGACGACCGCCAGGCATGCCCCTGGCCGACCAGGGTGATGCCCAGCAGCAGGCTACCCAGACCGAGGATCATCAGCGCCGCGCCGAGGTAGTCGACCTGTGCCTGGCGATGCTTGACCGGCAACCCGTCCAGCGCCCGGTGGATCACCCACAGCGCGATCAGCCCCAGCGGCAGGTTGATCCAGAACACCCAGCGCCAGGACAGGTACTCGGTCAGCCAGCCGCCCAGCACCGGCCCGGCGACGCTGGCCAGGGCATACATGCTGCTGAAGTAGCCCTGGTAGCGGCCGCGTTCACGAGGTGGCACGAAGTCGCCGATGATTGCCTGGCTGACCGACACCATGCCACCCGCACCGATACCCTGGAGCACCCGCGCCAGCACCAGCTGCGGCATGTCCTGGGCCAGGCCGCAGGCCACCGAGGCCAGGGTGAACAGGGCGGTGCCGGTGAGGATCATGCGCCGCCGCCCATAAAGGTCACCAAGCTTGCCGTAGATCGGCACGGCGATGGTCATGGCGACCATGTAGCCAGAGATGACCCAGGCCAGCAGGCCGACATCGTCGAACTGGGCGGAGATCGCCGGCAGCGACACGGCGACGATGGTCTGGTCGAGGGCACCGAGGAAGATCGCCAGCATCAGGGCGGTAAGAACGCTGCGCAGAACGGTGGGGGGCAGGGCGGCGGTCACGGTGGATACCTTGTGGTCAGAGCTGGCGCGATCGCGAGGCATCGAGGGAGCGGGCTTGCTCCGTGATGGGCTCATTCGTGGTGGGGCATTGTACCCTGAGTTACATAGCTACCTATGTACTCCGTGCATCCCCTATGCAAGATCGGCATTGGCGCATTCATCCAGCGCTGCATGGCCGCGTGATATCGTGGCAGGGCCGCAGAGGCTGAAATCCGTGGCCTGCACCAGCTTGGTGCAACTATTTTCCACAGGTTTCGCGTCGCTGTATGTCCACACCTTCTATTCCTCTGCCTGCATGTCGAGCATGACCGCCCTGATGGCGACGGTTGGAACAGTCAGGTAGACCCGATACAGGGGTCGGTTGTCAGCCGTTCACCATTTCTCATTACAAGCGGAGTGATCATGCCCAAGGCTTCCCACCACGATCTGCGTTTTGCCTTCCGCGAACTGCTTGCTTCAGGTTCGTGCTATCACACCGCGTCGGTCTTCGACCCGATGTCAGCCCGTATTGCCGCCGACCTTGGTTTTGAAGTCGGCATTCTGGGTGGTTCGGTCGCCTCGCTGCAGGTCCTGGCCGCGCCGGACTTCGCCCTGATCACCCTGAGCGAGTTTGTCGAGCAGGCTACCCGTATCGGCCGTGTCGCCCAGTTGCCGGTGCTTGCCGACGCCGACCACGGCTACGGCAATGCGCTCAACGTGATGCGCACGGTGATCGAACTGGAACGCGCTGGCGTTGCCGCGCTGACCATCGAGGATACCTTGCTGCCGGCCCAGTTCGGTCGCAAGTCCACCGACCTGATCTCGGTGGAGGAGGGCGTGGGCAAGATCCGCGCGGCACTGGAGGCGCGGGTCGATTCGGCCCTGGCGATCATTGCGCGCACCAATGCCGGCGTGCTGACCACCGAGGAAATCATCGTGCGCACCCAGAGCTACCAGAAGGCGGGCGCCGATGGTATCTGCATGGTGGGGGTCAAGGACTTCGAGCAGCTTGAACAGATTGCCGAGCACCTGAGCGTGCCGTTGATGCTGGTGACCTACGCCAACCCGAACCTGCGCGACGACGAGCGCCTGGCGCGCCTGGGCGTGCGTATCGTGGTTGACGGCCATGCCGCCTACTTCGCCGCGATCAAGGCCACCTACGACTGCCTGCGCCAGCAGCGTGGCCTGCAGCACAAGTCGGACAGCCTCGGCGCCACCGAGCTTTCGCACACCTACACCCAGCCCGAGGACTACATCCGCTGGGCGAAAGAGTACATGAGCGTCGAGGAGTGATCCGAACTACCTGACGGCGCTCAGCGTGGCGCTGTGGGGAACGCAATGCTCATGGACGCAACTGTTGGCCGTGTTGGGCTGGCTGCGCAGCAGCTCCACCCGCCAGCAGGCCGAGCCGTAGAGCCCGGCTACCGCGAGCAGGGCGAAGACGAGGGCGCAACGCCTGGATTTGATACTCATGGTGCGGACCTCCTGTTGATGCAACAGGTGATACCTTCAAGCATAGGCCCAATGCGCGTATCTGCACCGTCTTGACTCAGCTCAACCCCTTGTCCCACTCCGGTTCGTCGCCAAACCGCTGCGCGAGAAAGTCCAGCATGCTGCGCAATGTCGCCGGCATGTGCTTGCGCGAGGTGTACACCGCATTCAGGGTAAGTTCCCGCGGCTTGGCTTGCGGCAGCAATCGCACCAGCTCGCCACTGCGTAGTGCGGCTGCTGCCTGGTAGGTGGGCAGCATGGCGATGCCGGCATGGGCCAGGGCGGCTTTCTGCAGGGTCATGGCCTCGTTGGCGCTGATGTTGCCCTGCACCGGCACGGCGACGCTCTGCCCGCCCACCTCGAAATGCCACAGGCTGTGACCGAAGTAGGCGTGGGTCAGGCAGTTGTGCTGGCTCAACGCCTCGACCCGGTCCGGCGTACCGTGCTCGCGCAGGTAGGCGGGGCTGGCGCAGACCACCGAGCGGCACACGCTCAGGCGCCGGGCGATGAGGTTGGGGTCGACATCGTTGCTGGTGCGGATCGCCAGGTCGATGCGCTCGTCCACCAGGTTGACGGTGCGGTCGAGCATCTGCAGCTCAACCTTCACCCCGGGGTAGCGTTTGACGTAGGCCGCCAGCGCATCCACCAGCTGGGCTTGGCCGAACGAGGTGCTGACGCTGATGCGCAGCTCGCCACGGGGCGCGTCGTCCGGCTGGCGCACGGCGCTTTGCAGGTCGCCGGCCAGCTCCAGCATCTGCCGACAACGTGGCAAGGTCTCGAGGCCTGCCGCCGTCAGGCTGAGCTTGCGGGTGGTGCGTTGCATCAGGCGTGCCCCGACCCAGTCCTCCAGCTCCGCCAGGTAGCGGGATACCACGGGCCTGGAGAGTTCCAGGTGGTCCGCGGCGGCCGACTGGCTGCCCAGGTCGACGACGGTGACGAATACGCGCATGGCGTTGAGCCGATCCATGATCTGTCCGATTTCAGAAACAAACTATGTCGAAGCATCGCATTTTTTGTATTGGATCGGGCAACTAAGCTTGCACCCATCGTCCCACTCACAGGATCTTGCAATGTCTCTCTTCACGCCCCTTCGCGGCCTGCTGCTGGCCTGCCTTACCCTCGGCGGCCAGGCCATGGCTGCCGAACCGCTCAAGCTGGACGCCTACAACCCCGGTCACGCGGCGATCTTCCCGGTCAGCTCGGTGATCGTCAGCGGTGCCCACGACGCCATCCTGGTCGACGCCCAGTTCGGCAAGGCCCAGGCCGAGCAGGTGGTCGAGCGCCTGCGTGCCAGCGGCAAGCGACTGACCACCATCTACGTCAGCCATGGCGACCCGGACTACTACTTCGGCCTGGACACCATCACCCAGGCGTTCCCCAAGGCCCGCGTGGTCGCCTCGGCCGCCACGGTCGAGCATATCCGCAAGACCATGGACGCCAAGCTGGCCTACTGGGGCCCGCAGATGGGCGCGGACAAGCCGGCACGTCTGGTGGTGCCCCAGGTACTGCAGGGTGATCGCCTGGAACTGGAAGGCCAGGCACTGCAGGTCGTCGGCCTGGACGGTCCGCAGCCGGACCGCAGTTTCGTGTGGATTCCCTCGATCAAGGCAGTGGTCGGTGGCGTGGTGGTTTCCGAGGGCATCCATGTGTGGATGGCCGACACCCAGACCGCGCAATCCCACGCCGACTGGCTGAAGACCCTGGCGAACATCGAACAGCTCGCCCCGCGCACGGTGATCCCGGGGCACTACCTGGGCGACAGCAGCCGCTCGCTGGACACGGTGCGCTTCACCGCCGGCTACATTCGTGACTTCGATACCGAGGCCGCCAAGGCTGCCAATGCCGCCGCGCTGATCGCGGCGATGAAGCAGCGCTACCCGAACCTGGGTGACGAGAGCTCCCTGGAATTGGGCGCCAAGGTCGCCAAGGGCGAGATGAAGTGGTAACCCCTTTCAACCTGTTGGAGAGTTTCCCATGAGCAAGATCGCAATCATCGGCGCCACCGGGCGCGCCGGCAGCCAGTTGCTGGAAGAGGCCCTGCGTCGGGGCCACAGTGTGGTGGCCATCGCCCGCAATCCGAGTGCGCTGCAAGGTCGTGACGGCGTGACGGTGAAGGCGCTGGATGCCAAGGACAGTGCCGCCCTGCAGGTGGCTGTGACAGGCTGTGACGCGGTGTTGAGCGCGGCGCATTTCTCGACCATCGAGCCTGGCGCGATCATCGAGTCGGTCAAGCGTGCCGGGGTCAAGCGCCTGCTGGTGGTGGGCGGCGCCGGTAGCCTGCTGCTGCCGTCCGGGCACCGGGTGATCGACAGCCCGGATTTCCCGGAAGCCTACAAGGCCGAGGCCAATGCCGGTGTGCGCTTCCTCGATACGCTGCGCCAGGAGCCGACCCTGGACTGGACCTTCCTGTCGCCGTCGGCGGAGTTCGTCGAAGGTCAGCGCAGCGGGCACTACACCCTGGGCAAGGATCACCTGTTGATCGGCGCCGACGGCAAGAGCTGGATCACCTTTGCCGACTATGCCATCGCCATGCTCGACGAGCTGGAGAAGCCGGCGCATTCGCGGGCACGGTTCACGGTCGGTTACTGAGGCGTCTGCATCGCGGGGCAAGTCGGGGCCCCGCGATTGATGTCATGTGCGGGCACGCGCCTGCAGCCACTCCATTAACTCGACCAACCCCGTGGGCATGCTCTTCGACGGGCTGACCAGGTAATACCCCTTCCCGGTCGTCACCTTCAGCTCGAACGGCATGCACAAACGCCCGGCGCGCAGGTCGTCGCCAATCAGCGAAAAGTCGCCGATGGCGATCCCGGTCCCCTGGGAGGCCATGGCCATCGCCATGTCCAGTGTCTCGAAGTGCTGCTTCGGTCCCTGGGGTTCGACGCCGGCATTGGCCGCCTGCAACCACAACCGCCAGTCGTGCTCGTCCCGAGAGGGGTGCAGCAGCATCTGCCGCGCCAGGTCCTGCAATTGCAAGGGGACGCTAGATAGCGATGGTGCGCAGACCGGTGTCAGTTGTTCATCGAACAGCTTGCGTACCTGCAGCCCATGGTTCGGCACCGCGCCATACACAACGGCCGCATCGAAGCCCTCGCGGCGAAAATCCACGCCATGCTGCACCGTGGTGGTCAATTCCACCGGCACATCCGGGCGTAGCGCCTGCCATTCCAATAGCCGCGGCAGCAGCCAGCGCATCACGCAGGTCGGCGCCTTGAGCTGCAGCGTCGTACTGCGCCCGCCGACTTCGCGCACGCCTTGCTCGATCAGGGCGAAGACCTGCTGCACCCGAGGCAGCCAGTCCTGTCCTTCGCGGGTCAGGGCCAGGCCACGGGCCTGGCGCTGGAACAGCGCATAGCCCAGATGTTCCTCGAGCCCGGCGATCTGTCGGCTGACCGCGCCCTGGGTGATATGCAACTGTTGCGCGGCACGGGTGAAGTTGCAGTGCTGCGCGGTCACCAGGAAGGTGTGCAGGGCGGGGAGGGGCGGCAGGCGTTTCATTGTGACAAGCCATGATATTAGGTCATGGCTAGTATGTGTTTTTTTGCATTGTGGCGGTAGTCGGCACTTGGTTCCATGAGCACCAGTCTCAACAAGAATCGGGTACTCGATGATGGCAACCTGTGGCGAAGTGCTGGTCAAACTCCTCGAAGGCTATGGTGTCGACCATGTCTTCGGCATTCCCGGCGTGCATACCGTGGAACTCTACCGCGGCCTGGCTGCCTCCTCGATCCGCCACATCACCCCGCGCCACGAGCAGGGCGCCGGGTTCATGGCCGACGGCTACTCGCGTACCCGGGGCAAGCCTGGTGTGTGCTTCATCATCACCGGCCCGGGCATGACCAACATCACCACCGCCATGGGCCAGGCCTATGCCGACTCGATCCCGATGCTGGTGATTTCCAGCGTGCAGTCGCGCAGTCAGTTGGGTGGCGGGCGCGGCAAGTTGCACGAACTGCCCAACCAGGCCGGGCTGGTGGCGGGGGTGGCGGCGTTTTCGCATACCTTGATGAGTGCCGACGATCTGCCCGAGGTGTTGGCTCGCGCTTTCGCAGTGTTCGACGGTGGCCGTCCGCGTCCGGTGCATATCGAGATTCCGCTGGATGTGCTGGTGGAGCCCGCAGATCACCTGCTACCGGCCCGCCCGGTGCGCACCGCCCGGGCGGGCGCGGCGCCGCAGACCGTGCAGCAGATGGCCATGCGCCTGGCCAAGGCGCGCCGGCCGTTGATCCTTGCCGGCGGTGGTGCCCTGGACGCCGCCGCCGGGCTGGCCAGGCTGGCCGAGCACCTGCAGGCGCCGGTAGCGCTGACGATCAATGCCAAGGGGCTGCTGCCGGCCAACCATTCGCTGCAGATCGGCTCGACCCAGACTTTGCCGGCCACCCGTGCGCTGGTGGCCGAGGCCGACGTAGTGCTGGCCATCGGCACCGAGCTGGCCGAGACCGATTACGACGTGACGTTCAAGGGTGGTTTCGAGATTCCCGGCAGCCTCCTGCGGATCGATATCGACCCGGACCAGACGGTGCGCAACTACCCGCCCGAACTGGCCCTGGTGGCCGATGCCGCACAGGCGACCGAGGCCCTGCTGGTGGCCCTGCACATGCAGGCGCAACCACTGCGTGATGGTCACTGGGGCGCTGCTCGGGCCGCCCGACTGCGCCAGGAAAACGCAGCCACCTGGGACCAGCCGACCTTGAGCCAGACCCGTTTGCTGAACAGCATCCTGGAAACCCTGCCGGACGCCGTGCTGGTGGGCGATTCGACCCAGCCGGTCTACACCGGCAACCTGACGTTGGACATGACCCGGCCACGCCGCTGGTTCAACGCGTCAACGGGCTACGGCACGCTGGGCTACGCGTTGCCGGCGGCCATGGGCGCCTGGCTCGGCAGCGCCGAAGTGCGCGCCGCGCGTGCGCCCACGGTATGCCTGATCGGTGATGGCGGGCTGCAGTTCACCCTGCCCGAACTGGCCAGTGCAGTCGAGGCGCAGGTGCCGCTGATCGTGCTGCTGTGGAACAACCAGGGGTACGAGGAAATCAAGAAGTACATGGTCAATCGGGCGATCGAGCCGGTCGGTGTGGACATCCACACCCCGGACTTCATCGGCGTGGCGCGGGCGTTGGGGGCCGACGCCGAGTCGGTGGCTGACGTGGCGCAGTTGCAGGCGGCGCTGGGCCGGGCGGTGGAGCGCCTGGGGCCGACGTTGATCCAGGTGGATCAGGGGCAATGGCAGTTGGCTGTGCAAGGCTGATTGCGCCACGAGGGCTGTACCCTCGATTCGCCGGCAAGCCATGGGTGCGGCGGGTCGTTCAACTGGCGCTGGCTCGCAACCTTGCCACGTCACGGATTGGCGGCGCGCCGTACAGCCGGCTGTATTCGCGGCTGAACTGGGATGGGCTCTCGTAGCCCACCCGGTAGCCGGCCACGGCAGCCTCCAAACCCTCGTTGAACATCAGGCGTCGGGCTTCCTGCAGGCGCAGTTGCTTCTGGTACTGCAAGGGGCTCATCGACGTCACCGACTTGAAGCGGTGATGCAAGGTGGAGACGCTGAGGTTCACTTCCCGGGCGAGGTCTTCGATACGCAACGGCTGGTGGTAATGGTTGTTGAGCCAGGTAATCGCCTGGCAGACCCGATGGGTCTGGCTGTTGGCCAGGGCGATTTCGTACAGACGGTAACCTTGGGGGCCGCGCAACAGGCGGTAGAAGATTTCCCGGCGGATCATCGGCGCGAGGATGGCAATGTCGCGTGGCGAGTCCAGCAGTTTGATCAGGCGGATCAACGCGTCCAGAAGCTGCGGATCGCTTTTCTCCACGTACAGGCCGAGACCTGATGGCCGGTTGGGCACGACCATCGGGCTGCTCTCGGCGATCAGTTGGCTCAGTTGCGCCGGGTCGATGTCCAGGCGCAAGCCCAGCGCGGGATGCTCGGGGCTGGCCTTGAGCAGGGCGCCGCTGATCGGCAGGGTGACCGACACCACCATGTAGTGCAGCGGATCATAGGCGTAATGTTCGTCGCCGAGGATCAGGGTCTTGCTGCCTTGGGCAAGAATGCACAACGCCGGTTGAGCCAGCGCGGGCATGCCGCGGATCTCCTCTTTGTAGCACGTAAGGTAAAGGTCCTCGATGGCCGACGCCGGGCCATGGGGCTGGCCGGCGTGGCGCTGGATCAGCGCGGCCAGTTCCTGGCGCTGCAGCTCAAGGGTCGAGTCGGGTGGCGGGAGCGTGGTCATGGCGTGGTTCCTCTACTGACCGGGCCAGCATAGGTATGGGCAATGTCGGGCGCTAGTCGAATGCTGTCGTTCGATTGCCTGATCCTGTCGCGCGGCAGGATCAGGCAATCGCTCGGCAGTAATGGCCTAACGTCGCGCGAGGGCGGGGCCCTAATCTTGGCAGCCTGTTTTCCCGTCCGTAGCGCTTCAAGGAGATCGTTCATGACCCAGCCTCAACCGGTCACTCACCTGGCTTTCATCCGCGCCAGCAACGGTCGTTCGGCGGAACTCGGCATGCGCCTGCGCGACCTGCTGGAGCCGTCGCTGCGGGCGCCCGGCTGCCTGAGCTTCAGTGTGCAGCGTTCGCAGGTCGATGCCGATCTGTGGCTGCTCAGCGGCAGCTGGAGCGACCAACAGGCGATGAGCGGCTATTTCGCCTCGCCCACCCTGGAGGTGTTTGGCGAGCTGGTCCAGGCGCAGGTGGTCAGCAGCCTTGACCTGCATACCTTCGCCTGATGTGTAGAATGCCGCCCCTACATCATTCAGGCGGAGTGCAGCATGGCACGTAAAGAATTCCCCCACTTCGAAGCGGTCTCGGCGATGGTCCCGGTGCAAGGCGGCGGCTACCACGCGGCGATCGCCGTGAAGGCCCTGGGCATGGGCGGTGCGCCGCGCTTTCACAAAGTGCTCGACGGGCAGGTGTTCCAGTCGGCGCTCGCGGCCGACGAGGCCGCTTGTGCTGAACTCGAACGCCTGCAGGGTGTAGGCGAGGAAGGCGAACTGCTCTTCTGATCAGACCTGTGGACGGGCCATCTTGAACAGCTCGCCCAGCGCAAAGTAGTCGGCCGGGCCGCCGCCACGCAGGATCGGCTCGGCGGCGGCGGTGTCGTAGATGCCGTCCTTGAGCAGGTGCTCGGCAATGTGCACCGCCACTACCTCTCCGAGGATCAGCCAGCTGGGGACAAGTTCCTGGTCGGCGCGTTTGAGCTGGACGATCTGGCTGACCTTGCATTCGAAGCTCACCGGGCTCTCGCCCACGCGTGGCACCTTGACCACGTTGGACAGGGCCGGGGTCAGGCCACTGAGCGCGAACTCGTCGATATCTGCCGCCACCGCGGCACAGCTCTGGTTCATCTGCTCGGCCAGCGGCCGGGTAGCCAGGTTCCAGACGAACTCGCCGGTCTGCTCGATGTTGTTCAGGCTGTCTTTGCGCCCGACGCTGCAGAAACCGATGATCGGTGGGATGTAGTTGAAGGCGTTGAAGAAGCTGTAGGGCGCCAGGTTCAGGCGGCCTTCGCGATCGTGGCTGGAGATCCAGCCGATGGGCCGAGGGCCGACGATGGCGTTGAACGGGTCGTGGGGCAGGCCGTGGCCTTTGGCGGGTTCGTAGTAGTACATCTGCGCAAGGCCGCGAGGCCCTTCCTGGTGGGGGACGAGGCGCCTAGTGTGCCAAGGCTTGGCTCAACTGCAAATGATCAAGCCCGGCCGAAGCCGGGCTGGTAGCGCGCATCAGTGATCAGCTGATGCGGTGGCCGTTGGTGCGGTCGAAACCATCCTCTGCGAAGCGCTGGCCGCCAGTACGGTCGAAGCCATCTTCGGCGAAGCGCTGGCCGCCGGTGCGGTCGAAGCCATCTTCGGCGAAGCGCTGGCCGCCGGTGCGGTCGAAGCCGTCTTCGGCGAAGCGCTGGCCGCCAGTACGATCAAAGCCATCTTCTGCGTAGTTGGCCGACTGGGTCTGTGCAGCGGCAAAGGTGTGGGCGTTGGTGCGATCGAAACCGTCTTCGGCGAAGGCGCCAGTAGCCAGTACCGACAGGGCGAGGGAAAGGATCAGTTTGTTTTTCATGGTCGTTGCTCCGATGAGTGCCAGGGGTTGTTGTTTCTATGGGTTTAATATTACGCCTGCAAATTTGATTAAAAAGCGCAAAAAATAATGGATAAAGATCTAATAATTAGATTGGTCAGGGCGTGAATGACCTTCAATGCAGTCTTCTGGCGCCCTGCTCGCCGATCAGCCCTAGAACTCAAGAATGAAAAGCGCAGACCGACGACAGGGCCATATCAGCGTGTGCCCAGACAATTAATGGGAAATTAAGGCGTGGCGGCAGCGGTTCCTGGGGAGGCATGCACAGACCGCAAGGCGGCTTGCACCTGGTCCGGTAGCGTCATTTCGTGCAAGCGTCAGGTCGCTTGGGTGTTCACCGTATAGCGGGTACTTCGCCCGCCAGCGGGCAGACGAACCAGGCAGTTTTTCTGCAGCAGGTCGGCCAGGTGCCGGGTGGCCGTGGCCTTGGAGACCTTGGCCACGGTCTGGTACTGGCTGGCGCTGATGCCATCCTCGAAGCCGCGAGACCCGCCATCGAGCAGTCGATTGAGCACCTTGACCTGTTCGGGCAACAAACCATCGCCCCGATGGATCAGCCAGAAGCGCGACTTGGCCAGCACCCGGTCAATGCGCACCAGCGCCTGCTGGAGGCTGCGCAGCAAGGTGGCAAGGAACCAGGCTAGCCAGCGTGTGACGTCCAGATCGCCGCGCTGGCTGCTTTCAAGGGCTGCGTAGTAGCCGGAGCGATCTTCCAGGATACTGCTGGACATGGCGTAGAAACGCACCGCTCGCTGCTCGCCCTGGGCCAATGCCAGGTCTGTGATGGCGCGGGTCAGGCGGCCATTGCCATCGGCGAAGGGGTGCAGGGTGACGAACCAGAAATGGGCCAGGCCCGCACGCAGCAGGGGATCGAGTTGTCGATCATGGCGGCTGCTCTCGAACCAGTCGAGGAACTGCTGCACCTGCTGCTCCAGGCCGGCGCGTGGCGGTGCCTCAAAATGCACCTTGGGCTTGTCGATACGCCCCGATATCACCTGCATCGGGGCATGGTCGCGCCATGCGCCGATTGGCAGGGGAGGTGCGAGCGAGTCGTCGTTTTCGGGGAACAGCCAGCGGTGCCAGAGGAACAGGCGCGGCTGATCCAGTGGGCGAACATAGCCCATGGTCGCGTCCACCATCAGCTCGGCCAGGCCCTCGCTGCGTGTCGTGGTTGTTCCCGGCTCGGCAATGCCAAGCCGTCGGGCGAGGGAGGAGCGAACGGACTCCACATTCAGCTGTTCACCCTCGATGGCCGAGGACGTGACAATGTTCTGCAACAGGGTATCGAGCGTGTCCAGGTTGGCATTGGCCTCGGTCACTGCTCCCGCTCTGCCCAGCAGGCAACCCTGCGCCTGGACGCAGTCCCTGAGCAAGGGGGCAAGTTGCGACTCGTTCCAGCGAAAGCCGGGCCAGTCGGCCTGCTGCCACACCCAGAAGGTGTCTGCAGCGGTGTGCTGTTTTGAGGTCATGAGCCGAATAATAGCGCTATTCAGCTCATGTTGTGAGCCGAATAGCGCTATTGTTTGGCGCGCGCCTATTAAAAAGGGGCGCTCCGTCAACCGTAGCGCCCCTTTTTCACGTTTGGCGAGCAGGGATCAGTCAGTGGTGATCCGCGAATGCTGCTTGGTGTCCTTCATCGTCGCGTACACCAGCAGCGAGCAGGCGATGCAGGCGGTGACGTACCAGTAGAAACCGGTCTCCATGCCGTTGCTCTTGAACCACAGGGCCACGTACTCGGCGGTGCCGCCGAAGATCGACACGGTCAGCGCGTAGGGTAGGCCCACGCCCAGGGCGCGGATCTCGGTGGGAAACAGCTCGGCCTTCACCACGGCGTTGATCGAGGTGTAGCCACTGACAATGATCAATGCGGCCATGATCAGGAAGAACGCGCCCCACCACGTCTGGATAGTGTGCAGGGTGCTGAGGATCGGTACGGTGAACAGGGTGCCGAGCACACCGAAGGCGATCAGGATCGGGCGCCGGCCGATCTTGTCGGACAGGCCGCCGATCACCGGCTGCAGGCACATGAACAGGAACAGCGTGGCCGCCGAGATGGTGGTCGAGTCGCTGATGCTCATGCCTACGGTGTTGACCAGGTACTTCTGCATGTAGGTGGTGTAGGTGTAGAAGGCCAGGGTACCGCCCATGGTCAGGCCGACCACGGTCATCAGTTCCTTGGGATGACGCATCAGGGTGCGCATCAGGTTCTCTTTGGACTTTTCCTTCTTGGTGAAGGAGGCGGTCTCTTCCATGCCACGGCGCAGGTACAGGGCGACCACCGCGCACAGCGCGCCGATCACGAAGGGTACGCGCCAGCCCCAGGCGTACAGCTCCTCGGTAGTCAGCGTGTTCTGCAGGACGATCAGCACCGCCAGGGCGATGAGCTGGCCGGAGATCAGGGTGACGTACTGGAAGCTGGAGAAGAAGCCGCGGCGCTCCTTGCTGGCCATCTCGCTCAGGTAGGTGGCCGAGGTGCCGTATTCACCCCCTACCGAGAGGCCCTGCATCAGGCGGGCGATCACCAGCAGGACCGGTGCGGCGACGCCGATGGTCTCGTAGCCCGGCGTCAGCGCGATGACCAGCGAGCCGGCGCACATCAGCAGCACCGAGGCCATCAGCGCCGCCTTGCGGCCCTTGCGGTCGGCGTACAGGCCCATCAGCCAGCCACCGATCGGGCGCATGAGGAAGCCCACGGCAAAGATTGCGGCGGTGTTGAGCAGTTGGGCGGTGGTGTCGCCGGCGGGGAAGAAAGCCTTGGCGAAGTACAGCGAGAATGCGGCGTAGACGTACCAGTCGTACCATTCGACCATGTTGCCGATGGAACCACTGAAGATCGATTTGAGGCGGCTGGCGGTGGACTTTTCCGCGGCGGGCGCAACGGCCGCCCCGGTGGGCAGAATGCTGGCGTTATCCATCAGGGATACCTTCTCGTTGTTTTTGTGGAGCGCGCTCGGGGCGCAGCTTGAGAAGGGTTTTGCAGGAGGTGTGCCAAATGGGTGCTTGGTGGTCCATTTGGGGGCGTCTTGTGCCCTATCGCTGGCAAGCCAGCTCCCACCGTATCTGGCTTGCATGGTGCCTGGGGGGCGCTGGCTTGCCAGCGATGGGCTGCTAGGCAGTCCCGGCGATTCAGCATGCAGTGAGCGAACTTCCGCTCATTTGCCTGGACCGATAAGCGGAAATCCGCTCATTCGTTGCCGAGAAAGTCCTCACGCACCAGGCCATGGCGCTGCATCTTCTCGTTCAGCGTACGCCGCGGCAGTTGCAGCGCCTCCATCACCCCCTTGATCTCGCCCCGGTGCTGGCGCAGCGCCGCACGCAAGCATTGGGCTTCGAACGCCTCCATCTGTTCGCCCAGCGACTGCCCGCCTGGCAGGCTCTCAAGGTTCTGTGAATCCAGCCCCAAGGCATGGCGTTCGGCAGCATTGGCCAACTCACGCACATTGCCCGGCCAGTCGTGGGCCAGCAGCTGCGCCAATCGTCCTCCGCCGACCGGTGGGGCATGGCGGCCCAGGCGTTCGGCAGCGGTGCGAGCGAAGTGTTCGAACAGCAGCGGGATGTCTTCACGGCGCTCGCGCAGCGGTGCCAGGCGCAGCTCGGCAACGTTGAGGCGGTACGCAAGGTCTTCGCGAAAGCGTCCAGCACGGGCCTCTTCAAGCAGGTCCGGTTTGGTCGCGGCGATGATGCGCAGATCGACGGCGATGCTCTGGTTAGCCCCCAGGCGCTCAAGCCTCTGCTCCTGGATCACCCGCAACAGTTTGGCTTGCTGGGCCAGGGGCATGCTCTCGATCTCGTCGAGGAACACCGTACCGCCATTGGCGTACTCCAGCTTGCCGACGCGCTTGCCCTGAGCGCCGGTAAAGGCGCCGCTTTCATGGCCGAACAGTTCGGCTTCGAACAATGTTTCGGGGATGGCCGCGCAGTTTAGCGCGACAAAGGGTTTGTCGGCGCGCGGGCCGAAGTCGTGCAGGCAGCGCGCCACGCGCTCCTTGCCGCTGCCAGTTTCGCCACGGATCAGCACGTTGACCGGCAGGCTGGCCAGCTCCAGCACCTGTCGGCGCAGTTGCTGCAACCCCTGGGACATGCCCAGCAAGGTGTTCTCCAGCTGGGCCTTGAGGTCGGCCTGCTCATGCAGGCGGCGGTTTTCCAGGACCAGCTGGCGTTTTTCCAGGGCCCGGCGCAGGCTGCCCATCAGGTGCTGTGGGGTAAAGGGCTTTTCCAGAAAGTCGTAGGCACCGTTGCGCATCGCCTCCACCGCCATGGGCACATCGCCGTGGCCGGTGAGCAGAATCACCGGCAGGTCGGGGTCGGCCTGCTGGAGCCGGTCGAGCAACTGCAGACCGGACATGCCGGGCATGCGCACGTCGCTGAGGATCACGCCGGGAAAGTGCGCCGGGAGTTGCGCCAGGCACTCCTCGGCACGCTCGAAAAGCTGCACGTTGAAGCCTGACAGGCTCAGCCATTGTTCCACCGCAGCGCGGATGCTGGCTTCGTCATCGACAACGATCACTGAATTCAACATACCGTCTCCAGGTCGCGGGGCAGGGTGAGGCTGAAGCGGGCGCCCCCCGGCAGGTTCTCGACCTGCAGGTGGCCGCCGGCATCGATGACGATGCCGTAGGAGATGGCCAGGCCCAGGCCCAGGCCCTCGCCGACCGGCTTGGTGGTGAAGAACGGGTCGAAGACCCGGCAAAGGTCGGTGTCGAGGATGCCGCCACCGGAGTCGAGCACGCTCAGGCGCCACTGCGCATCGTCCGCCTCGATACGGATCTCCAGGCGTTTGTAGCGCTTGTCGGCCATGGCGTCGAGGGCGTTGCGCAGCAGGTTGATCAGCACTTGCTCCAGGCGGATCGCATCGCCACGGACCCAGGCCGGGCGCGCCAGGTACAGCGCCACCTCGACGTTTTCGGCGCGCATGCGGGTGTCCAGCAGGTGCAATGCCTGGTCGACCACGGTGGCCAGGTCCAGGCGTTCGCGCAGGCCTCCGGGGCTGTTGCGGGCGAAGGTTTTCAGGTGGCCGGTGAGCGCGGCCATGCGACTGAGCATCTGCTCGAGCGGTTCCAGGGCCTGGCGGGCTTCGTCATGACGGCCATGATCAAGCAGCAGGCGCAAGGTTTCCAGTTGCATGCGCTGGGTGGTAAGAGGCTGGTTGATCTCGTGGGCCAGCGCGGCCGACATCTGCCCCAGCGCCGCCAGCTTGGCCGACTGCACCAGGCCTTCCTGGGCCGTGCGCAGCTCGCGGGTACGCTCCTCGACCTGGCGCTTGAGCTCCTCGCGGCTGCGTTGACGCAGACGGGCCAGGCGCAGGCGCTGGCTGACGAACAGCGCGGCGAACACCAGGCTCAGCCAGATCGCCGCGGCGGCGAGGGCGGCGTTGCGCCCATCCTCGGCGACCTGCGGCTTGCGCAACAGGTGCAGGGTCCAGCCTTCGGCCTCCAGGGGCAGGCGCTCCCACAGGTACTCGGCGGTGCCATCCGGGCCTTGCACGCGGGTCAGGTGGCTGGTGTCGGTGAAGCGAGTCAGGGCCTGGTGCTGCAGGGGCACCAGCGGCTGCTTGTCGTACTGGCGGGTCTCCGCCAGCTCGGCGCGGTCGGCACCGGACAGCGGTTGCAGTTCGCGGTAACGCCAGCCGTCCTGGTTGGCAATGAAGGTGATGCCGCGGGCATCGCTGACCAGCAGGATGTCGTTGCCCTGGCGCCACTCGCGCTCGAGCTCCGGGAACTCCAGCTTGACCACCATGGCGCCGAGGAAGCGGCCATGTTCATCGTTCACCGCGCTCGCCAGGAAATAACCTGGCACGCCGCTGGTCACGCCGACGGCGTAGAAGCGGCCACTGCCCTGGCTGCGGGTCTGTTTGAAATAGGGGCGAAAGCCGTAGTTGGAACCGACATAGGTGGTCGGCAGGCGCCAGTTGCTGGCCGCGATGGCCAGGCCCGTGCGGTCCAACAGCTCCAGGGTGGAAGAGTTGGCGGCGCCGTTGATGCGTTCGAGCTTGCGGTTCAGGGCGTCCTGCACCTGTTCGGTAACCGGGCCGCGCAGGGCGGCGATCAGTTCAGGGTCCAGCGCCAGTACCGCAGGCAATGCACGGTAGCGCTCGATCAGGGTATGCAGGGCGTTGGCATACAGGCCCAGTTGCTGGCCGGCCCGGCGGGCGTCGGTTGCCATCGCCTCGCGCTTGGCCTGGTGCATGGCCCAGCCGGCGCTGAGTGTGGTGCCGACCAGGATCAGCAGGATGATCAAACCCAGGCGCAGGGTGCGGAAGGATGAGGGCATGGGGCGGATCCGGGGTTGCGGTTGTCTGTGCCGGCCTCTTCGCGGGGCAAGCCCGCTTCCACAGCGTGATGTGTGGAAACGGGCTTGTCCCGCGATGGGGCCGGGTCTGGCTTACAGCAGCTCGAAGCTCTGCTGTTGCACCGCTTCGGAATCGAGGCCGACCTGCACGTTGAACTGGCCAGCCTCGGCAACGTGCTGCAGTTGGCCATTGTAGAACTTCAGATCCTGCTCACTGATGTCGAAAGTCAAGGTTCGCGACTCGCCGGCCTTGAGCATCAGCTTCTGGAAGTTCTTCAGCTCCTTCACCGGGCGGCTCATCGACGCGCTCTGGTCCTGGATATACAGCTGCACCACGGTCTCGCCGTCACGCTTGCCGGTGTTCTTCACGACGACCTTGGCCTTGAGGGTCGCGCCGCGCTTTAGCTCGGTCTGCGACAAGGTCAGGTCGGACAGTTCGAAACTGGTGTAGCTCAGGCCGTAGCCGAACGGATACAGCGGGCCGTTTGGCTCCTCGAAGTACTGCGAGGTGTAGTTGCCCGGCTTGCCTGGGGTGAACGGGCGGCCGATGCGCATGTGGTTGTAGTACATCGGGATCTGCCCGACCGAACGCGGGAAGGTGATGGCCAGCCGCCCGGACGGGTTGTAGTCGCCAAACAGTACGTCGGCGATGGCGTTGCCGCCTTCGGTGCCGCTGAACCAGGTTTCGAGGATGGCGTCGGCCTGCTCGCGTTCCCAGGCGATCGACAGCGGACGGCCGTTCATCAGCACCAGCACCAGGGGTTTTCCGGTGGCCTTGAGCGCCTTGATCAGGTCGCGTTGTACTGCGGGGATCTCCAGGGTGGTGCGGCTTGAGGACTCGTGGGACATGCCCCGGGACTCGCCGACCACGGCCACGACCACGTCCGATTGCCTGGCGGCCTTGACCGCTTCGTCGATAAGCACCGCGGCCGGACGCGGGTCGTCGACGATTTCCGGGGCGTCGAAGTTGAGGAAGTTCAGGTAATCGAACATCGCCTTGTCGCCAGTGACGTTCGAGCCCTTGGCGTACACCAGCTTGGCCTTGCCTTCGACGGCGCGGCGCAAACCTTCACGCACGGTCACCGAGTGCTGCGGTTTACCGTCGGCGGCCCAACTGCCCATCATGTCGATCGGCGCATCGGCCAGTGGGCCGACCACGGCGATGGTGCCGGCCTTATTCAGGGGCAGGGTCTGCTCGCGGTTTTCCAGCAGCACCAGGCCGCGGCGTGCCACGTCACGCGCGGCTTCGCGGTGCAGGCGGTCCTCGGCGTAGTAGTCCTTCAGGTCGGTCTCAGGCTTTGGAATGCGCACGTAGGGGTCTTTGAACAGACCCATGTCGTACTTGGCGCCCAGCACTTCACGCACTGCCTGGTCCAGTTCTGCCTGGCTGACCTCACCGGACTTCAACAACCCAGGCAGTTCTTCGCCGTAGAGGGTGTCGTTCATGCTCATGTCGATGCCGGCCTTGATCGCCAGCTTGGCGGCTTCGCGGCCGTCACGGGCCACGCCATGGCGGATCAGTTCCTGGATGGCGCCGTGGTCGCTGATGGTCACGCCCTTGAAGCCCCACTGCTTGCGCAGCAAGTCGTTCATCAGCCAGGTGTTGGACGTGGCCGGCACGCCGTTGATCGAGTTCAGCGCCACCATTACCCCGCCAGCACCGGCGTCGAGCGCGGCGCGGTAGGGTGGCAGGTAGTCGTTGTACATCTTCGGCAGGCTCATATCGACCGTGTTGTAGTCGCGGCCCCCTTCCACGGCGCCGTACAGGGCGAAGTGCTTGACGATGGCCATGATGCTGTCGGCATTGGCCGGGCTCGACCCCTGGAAGGACTTGACCATCACCTGGCCGATCTTCGAAGTCAGGTAGGTGTCCTCGCCAAAGCCTTCGCTGGTGCGCCCCCAACGCGGGTCGCGGGCAATGTCGACCATCGGTGCGAAGGTCATGTCCAGCGAGTCGGCGGCCGCCTCGACGGCCGAGGTGCGGCCGACCTTGGCGATGGCGTCCATATCCCAGGACGAGGCCAGGCCCAGGCCGATCGGGAAGATGGTGCGTTCGCCATGGATGGTGTCGTAGGCGAAGAACATCGGGATCTTCAGGCGGCTGCGCATGGCCGCGTCCTGCATCGGACGGTTCTCCGGGGCGGTGCGCGAGTTGAAGGTGCCGCCGATGCGTCCGGCGGCGATTTCCTCGCGGATCTTCGCGTGGGGCATCTCGGGGCCGATGCTGATCAGGCGTAGCTGGCCGATCTTCTCGGCCTCGGTCATCTGGCTGATCAGATGGTCGACGAACGCCTGCTTGTCCTGCAGGGGCGGGGCGATAGGGGCGGCAAGGGCCGCCTGACTGGCAAGGCCCATGGCCAGGCCCAGCAAAGACAGTTTCATCATCAATTCCGTTGTCGAGTGATAGCGGTGGGCCGAGACGTTTCGTATGCCTGTTGTTGTCGTGTCCGCTGGCCGTGTTGTGGATCATTCATCCATGATCCGACGCAGTCGCGGATTATGCCTTATATGAGGCATTTGTTGAGATACACTCTCGCCCACCCGATTGCCGGGATAACAACGATAAGAACGCTCGAGAGACGAAGGCATGACCGAATACGAACAGCGCCAGATCGCCGAGGCGATTGCACGCGCCGAACGGCGCACCGATGCGGAGCTTGTGACCGTGCTGGCCCGCCGCGCCGATGATTTCCCCTACCTGCCGTTGATCTGGGCCGCCTTGCTGGCCTTGTTGATACCCGGCGCGTTGCATGTGTGGCTGGGTGGTATCGGCGTCAATGGCCTGTTGTTGGCGCAGATGCTGACCTTCATCAGCTTGTGCCTGGTGTTGCGCCATCCGCGCCTGGCTGCCTGGGTGGTGCCGTCGATGTTGCGCCGCCGGCGCGCTTCGGGCCTGGCCCGCCAGCAGTTTCTCGAGCTCAACCTGCAGCGTACCGCCGGGGCCACGGGCGTGCTGATCTTCGTCAGCGAAGCCGAGCGCCATGTCGAGATCCTGGTCGACGAGGGCATCGCCCGGCACCTGCCCGAGCAGGCGCGCGAGGCGATCGTCGCCCGTTTCACCGACCAGGTGCGCCAGGGCCATACCTTGCAGGGTTTCGTCGAATGTATCGAGGCCTGCGGCGAGCTGCTCAGCGAACATGTACCCCCGACCCATGCGCGCAACGAACTGCCCAACCGCCTGGTGATTCTCGACTGACCGTTGGCGAGCAAGGGCATGTTTCGCCAGGGGCATCATCGACGTAGAATGCCCGGCATTGCGCATCGCGCTCCCCGCATTTCGAGGCACCCGTTTCCATGTCTTCCCCTTCCTCCGCCCCTGGCGCGCCGGACGCGCGCGCCCAGTTCCTGAGCCTGCTCGCCGATGCGCTGGGCGACGGCAGCCTGAGCAAGCTGGTGCTGGCCCGTCATGTCGGTACCGACCAGACCCTGCAGCGGATCATCGCCAAGGCGGTGCAGATCAAGGGCCAGGCCTGCCTGTCGTTGGTCTACCGTCACCAGACCCGCGACATTACTCGCAACCTGGGGTTGGACGAGGCGCAGGCGCTGGTGGCCGAACTGCTCCCCGAGAGCTTTCGCAACGCGCACCTGTTCACCCCGGCCGGTGAGGTGCAACTGGAGTTCAGCAAGAAGGGCAAGCCGATGCTGCGCCGGCACCTGGCCCAGCAGGCGCCCCGCGAGACGGGCGCGGGTGGCCATGACCGGCAGAAGAAGCGTTACCTGGAGCTGTCGCGGCCGTTCCTGCGCGACCTGGGGGTGACTGACGCGCAGGGCGCGCTGATCCCGTCCATGTCGCGCAAATGGAAGCAGATCAACAAGTTCATCGAGGTCTTCGACCATGCCTTGAGCGACGCGCCCGTGAACCCCCAGCAGAGCCTGAAGGTCGCCGACTTCGGTTCGGGCAAGGGCTACCTGACCTTTGCCATGCATGACTACCTGCGCAACACCCTCGCCCGTGAGGCGCAGGTCACCGGTGTCGAGCTGCGCCCGGACATGGTCGAGTTGTGCAACGCCGCCGCCGCGCGCCTGGAGCACCCGGGCCTGGTGTTCGAATGCGGCGATGTGCGCAGCGTGGTGCCTGAGGCCATCGATGTGATGATCGCCTTGCATGCCTGCGACATCGCCACCGACTATGCCATCCACACCGGTATTCGCTGCAACGCCGCGATCATCATGTGCTCGCCGTGCTGCCACAAGCAGATCCGCCCGCAGTTGCACAGCCCAGGGCTGTTGCAACCGATGCTGCAGTACGGGCTGCACCTGGGCCAGCAGGCCGAGATGCTCACTGACAGCCTGCGCGCCCTTTACCTGGAGGCTTGCGGCTACGAGACCAAGGTGTTCGAGTTCATCTCGCTCGAGCATACCAACAAGAACAAGATGATCCTTGCGGTCAAGCGTCGGCAGCCCCAGGACAATGCGGGTCTGCTGGAGAAAATCGCCGAGCTCAAGGCGTTCTATGGGGTGCGCGAGCATTGTCTGGAGACGTTGTTGAAGGCGGATGGGCTGATCGCTGGATGATCGACCTACAGCACTTTCACAAATTCAGTTAGGTCGTTTCCGAAGCGACCTTTTTGAGCCCGTTGCATCCCTCTTGGCACCTAGTCTGGCTTGTGATGACGCCTGTCGGCGTTGCTTGGTTGTCACTTGACAACATCTTTCTCATGTCCATACTGGAGCTCAACCGATGGTCCGTCCCCTCCATCCAAACAAGGAAGTCGAACAGTCCCTGACGCACGCCGAGGCGCGGGGCTGGAGAGTCTCCGTGCGAGGTGGCCATTGCTGGGGGCGGATCTATTGCCCTAACAACGACCGCGAATGCCGCTGCGGCGAGTTCTGCATCACCAGCGTGTGGAGCACGCCCAGGAACCCGGGCACCTTCGCCCGCCAGTTACGCCGGATCGTGGACAACTGTACGTCGACAAGCGCGATAGCCAATCAGTCAGTGGAGCGAAAGTGATGGAGTACGAGTTCACCCTCAAATACCAATTGACCGAGGACATGGACGTCGATGCGCTGATCGAGCGCCTGGGGGAGGCCGGTTGCGATGATGCAGTGGTCGGTAGCGGCCAACCGGGCCGTCTGGCCCTGGCCTTCGCCCGCGAGGGCGGCACGGCGCGGGAGGCGCTGCACAGCGCCCTGGCGGATGTGCGGCAAGTGTTGCCGGATGCCCGGCTGATCGAGGCCAGTCCCGACCTGGTCGGCCTGACCGATGTGGCGGAGCTGGTGGGGGTCTCCCGGCAGAACATGCGCAAGCTCATGCTCACCCATCACCGCACCTTTCCGGCCCCGGTGCATGACGGCACGCTCTCGCTCTGGCACCTCGCCGACATCCTGTCGTGGATGCAGGCGCGCGGCACGCATGCCGTCGCCCAGGCAGTCCATGAGCTGGCCATCGTGGCGATGCAGGTGAATGTCGCCAGGGCCCAGGAGCGGGTGGCGAACGGCAGGTGATGCACTCCGTTGCATCATTGCCTGCCAGCGGGCTCAGAAGAACCGGGTCACGCTGATCTTGGCATTGCGTCCCTGGGTATAGGCGTTCTCACCTGACAGCTCTGGCCGGATGGCCTTGTTGAACAGGTTGTCCACGGTCAGGTTGACCTCGGTGCCCTTGAGATAGGGTTGCTGCGGTTTCCAGTTGGCGAACAGGCCATGGATCTGGTACTTCTCGTTGCCGAAGTTGTCGTAGTAGCGGTCACCGAGCGCGCTGGCCGGGCCCTCGAAGTACTTGTCGCTGGGCAGGTGATGGGTGGCGCCGACGAACTGCGCGGTCCAGCCGACCCGGGCGTCCCAGGCCGGGATCTTTACGCCAAGGGTGGTGATCCATTTCGGTGCCGGTACATCCTTGGCCCAGACATCCGGCCCCCAGGGGTTGGTGTACGCGCCCTCGTGGCGACCCTCCATCCAAGAGTACGACAGCGCACCGAACCAATAGGTGGCGTCGTAGAAGGTCTCGACTTCGAAACCCTTGTAGGTCACATCGCCGATATTGCGGTAGTTGCCCATCAGCCCGTCGCCGCAGGTGTTGGCAATGGTGCCGCCGCTGACCAGTTGCTCCTGGCAGCCGATGCCGGTGGCCTTGAAGATCTCGTCAGTGACCTTGTTGTGGAATGCCATGGTGCGAATCTGCGCGCTGTCGCCTTGGCTGAACACATTGGTGAAGGTACTGATGCTGCCGACCCGCACACCGGTGATGCGCTCGGGGTCGAGGTTGCGACTGGTGGCGGTGCGGCTGCCGACACCCTGCACTTCATACTGTTCATCCAGCACCGGGGCGCGCCAGGTCTTGCTGTAGTCGGCGAACAGCGCGGTCTGTTCGTTCATCTTCCAGAACAGTGACAGACGTGGCGACCAGCCGCTGTAGGTCTTGTCGCTGTAGTCGTGGCCAGCCTCCGGGTTGTTGTAGTACGGCGCCTGGTTGGGCTTGCCCTCGTTGGTCACGTGGTCGTAGCGCAACGATGGCGTGATGGTCAGGTCGCCCAGAGTGATGGCGTCCTGCAGGTAGTAGCCCTGGCTGTCGACCTGGCCGCTGGGCATGAAGTACGGCTGGTAGTGACCATAGTTGTACTTGGGTACTTCGTAGGTCTTGCCGGGCATCCACATCTGCGTGTCGCGGTCATGGCGACGCACCTGCACGCCTGCGGTGAGCGCATGTTCCAGGGGACCGGTGAGGAAGGTGCTGGTGTTCTTCACATCGAGCATGCGGTCCTTGTACTCGGTGTCCATCTTGCGCCCACCGGTGGCGGGCTGGAAGAACGCCGTGGCGTCGCGCTCATCGGTCTGCTTGGTGTCCGATTCGGAGTACTTCACCTGCAGGTCCACCCACGGGTTCTCGATCGGTTGGTACTTGTAGGTGGCCGACCAGGTGGTGTCGATGGTGCGGCGGTTGGCGAGGAAACGCTTGAGGGCGGCTTCGTAGCCGTACTTCTTGATATCCGCCGCAGTAGGGGGCGTGCTGAAGGCGGTCGATGAGAAGGTGGTCCAGCGCTGGCTTTCCGATTGTGCCCAGGACAGCCCAAGGCTGTGCTCGTCGGTGAAATGTATGTTGGTCTTTAGCAGAGCGCCGTCCAGGTCCAGGGCGCTGTAGGGGATGCGCTGGGGGTTGATCGGCCATTTGCCGGTGGGGTCGGGCAGGCTGTCGGCCATCTTCAGGTTGCCGCCGTCGCGCTTGGTGTAATACACCAGGCCGTCGATGCGACCGTCGTCGGTACGGCCGAACAATGCCGAGCTGTAGATCTGCTGGTGGTCGTTGCTGCCATAGCCGTACTTGAGCATCGCACCGCTGTTGCGGCCCTCTTGCAGCAAGTCGCCGGCGTCCTTGGTTTCCATATTGACGCTGCCGCCAAAGCCGCCGTTGCCGGTCTTGACCGAGTGCGGGCCTTTTTCGACCTCGATGTGCTTGATCAGCTCGGGCTCGATGAAGATGGTACCTTGCTGATAGCGCTCAAAGCCGCTCTTGGGCGCACCGTCGAGGGTCATCGGCACGTCCTCGGCGTCGCCAAAGCCCCAGATGTTGATGGTCTGGCCGCCGGGCTTGGACGAGCCGCCCATGTTCACCCCCGGCAGGGTCGCCAGCACGCTGGGAATGTTGCTGGGCTGGTAGCGGTCGATCTGCTCCTGGTCGAGCGTCGAGCGCCCGACGTTGCCAGCGTCGACCTGCTGCCCGTCACCCACGATGCTCACGGCACCGAGTTGCAGGCTGTTGTCGGCAGTCGGGTCGTCTTCGCGCAGGCGTACCACGTAGGTATTGCCCATGCGCACCACGTTGAAGCGGCTGCCGACCAGCAGGCGGCTGATAGCCACTTCGGCTTCGAAGTCGCCCTTGAGCGCCGGTGCCTGGGCACCGCCGAGCAGGGCCTCGTCGAACAGCAGCTGGACCTTGGCCTGCTGGGCCAGTTGGCTCAGCGAGCGCGCCAGCGGTTGCGCCGGCAGGTCGAACGGTACCGGTGCGGCTTCGGCGGCCAGGCTCATGGCCAGGCACAGGGCCAGCAATGTGGGTCGGACAGGCAGGCAGTGCAATGGACGCAACGCGGACAACATGGTTTCCCCCAAACGGCAAAAGGCCGGAAAAAGCCCGCCATCACGCGGCAGGCGGGGAGGAAGACGCGATGTTGCGACAAAACCTCACCTGCGAATGATAAAAATTCTCAAATTATTTTTTCAGCGCCGCTCGATGCGCAGGCGCCCGTCCGCCAGCAAGGTGGTCTTGACCGGCAACAGGGCGGGCAGGGCATTGAGCAGGGCGTCCGGGTCGTGGACGTCGAGATTGCCGGACACCTTGTAGCGGCCAAGCGTCGGGTCGGCCAGCACCACCGGCTGCTGGCGATACAGGCCGAGCTCGTCAATCAGGCTTGCCAGTTCGCGGTTGCGAAAGCTCACATGGCCCTCGCGCCAGTCGGCCACCTGTTGTTCGCCCAGTTCACGGTGGGTCAGGGTGCCGCGTGCCAGGTCGTAGGTGGCGCCCTGGCGGGCACCGAGCAACAACGGCGGTTGTCGCTCGCCGGGGGTGTCGAACGCCACCTGGCCGTGGGCGACCGTCACCACCAGTTCGCGGTCGCCCCGGCGCACATCGAAGCCGGTGCCGACCACGCGCACGTGGCCGCTGCCCGCATCGACGAACAACGGCCGTTCCTTGTCGGGCGCCACCTCGATATACAGCTGGCCGTGTTCGAGCTGGATCAGCCGCTGTTCGGCGCTGAAGTCCAGGCGCAGGCGGGTCTGGGCGTTGACGTGCAGTTGGCTGCCATCGGGCAGTTGCAGCACCTGCAGGGCCTGGCTGGCGCTGATGCGCTTGCTGAAGGCCTCGCTGCCCGCGCCCAGGTTGCCGGCCAGTATGGCGCAGAGCAGGGCCGCCGCCGTGGCCAGGGCCGGGCGCCAGCGTGGCGCCCGGCATACCGGCAAGGGTACGGGGCGATTGGCTTGCTTGAGTGCGGCCAGGTCATCCCACAGCTGTTCGAACTGGCGATAGGCGCGGGTGTGCTCGGGCGTCTGCATCCACCGGGCGAATGCCTTGCGGTCTTGCCGTGACGGCTGGTTGCGGTTGCGGCTGAACCAACTCGCCGCCTGGGCGTCGATCGGGCGCGGGTCGAGCTCGTCGGTGGGGGTCATGGGAACTGCTCCGTGCCGTTGTCACTGTCCAGGCGTTGCTTGCATTGCAGCAGGGCGGCGGCGATGTGCTTTTCGACCATGCTGACGGAAATGTTCATGCGTTCGGCGATCTGGGCCTGGGTCAGGCCTTCGAAACGGTGCAGCATAAGGGCTTCGCGGCGTCGCGGCGAGAGTTCTGCGAGCACCTGACGCAATTGATCCAGCCGTTGTTGCTGTTGGGCATGGTCCAGGGGGTCATTGGCCGGCGCGCTCTGCTGCTCGGGCAGGGTGTCGTCGGCCAGCGCCGCATGGCGCACCTTCTGCCTGCGCCAATGGTCGCTCAGCAGGTTGCGTGCCACCTGGAACAGGAACGCGCGCGGCTGCTCCACCTTGGCCCGATCCCGGTAACCCAGCCATTGGGCGAACACATCCTGGGTCATGTCCGCGGCGTCACTGGCATTGTCCATGCGCTTGCGCAGGAAATGCAGGATGTCGGCATAGAAACCGTGGGCGACGGGGTCGGGTTTGGGGCGCTGCATGCACGCTTTCCGGGGCTGGCGGGAAGGAAAGGGTGCGGATCTTATCGAGAATTATTTACATTTGCAAAGTGTGCGGCTCAGCGCCGTCGATCCTGTGTGGCCGGAACGGGGATGGCCAGTTCAGCCAAGCCTAGGGGGTGGCTGGAGGCATCGAAAAAGTGCAGCGGAACCTGCGAAAGATCGCCAAAGCGATCAATGAAGTGCTGCTTCTGGTTGATGACCGAGGCCTCGCTTAGCGGCCGGATCGCGATGGCCAGGTGCTTGGGCCGAGCCAGGCGGATGGCGTCGAGCAGGTGCTGGTCGCTGGTGTCCAGGTGCTGGCCGAACAAGCATAGTCCGTCGTGTTCGCGGGCCAGCTGTCCCAGGCTCCAGGACAGGTAGTCGGAGTTGCGGATGGCGCGCAGCTTGTCTTCGCTGCGGCTTTCGTTGACGAACAGCGGTACTTCGCCGGGAATGTTCACGGCGAAGCCTTCGAGCAGTTCGGCCTGTTCCGCGCTGCGTCGGCGGGTACTGCCGTCAGGCAGCTTGAGCAGGTGCATGCCGCCGTGCAGGTGCAGGATGCGGATACCGTCGGCCTGGCTGCGGCGCACGTCGAAGAAACCCTGTTCGTCGAACAGGTTGGCGAAACCTTGCGTATCCTCGGCCACGGCCCAGGGCAGGATCAGGTCGTAGTTGCTGGTGTAGACGCTGCGGTATTGGCGCAGCGCGTGGTTGATGGCCGTACGCGTCGCGCTTGGGAAGCGCGGCCAGGGCAGGTGCACGGCGCGCACCGCGTGGATCAGCGCTTCCTTGATCGAGTAGTAGCGGTTCAGCGGCGCGGTGGCGTTGATCGCCAGCGCGGCGTTGGCCCGCACGGTGGTGTTCAGGGTGCTGAGCAGCGGCTCGAACAGCTCACTGCCCAGGGCCTTGAACAGTGCCTGGTCGCTCACCCCCAAAGCCTTGTGCCGCACCCGCTGGGCTTCCTCGAACAGCGAGAAGTAGCCGAACGGTTTCCACAGCGCGCGGCTGGCACCATTGCCCAGCAGCAGGGCGGTGCTGGGGTGGCGCTGGTTGAGGTCGGCCCAGGTGGGCAAGTGGGCGTCGAGTGCGGGCATGGGCGGTCCATTGGGTGGGGCGGAAAACGCCGGGGACTTTAGCATGTCATGCAGAGTGTGCGAGGCTTGCGCCCTCAAGGACTGCACCGTTGACCTTGCCGGCGTCTTCCAGGGGCCGGCCCCGATCTGCAAAGGACTACCCATGTACAAGACCCTTCTCCTGGCCACCTTGCTGGCGAGTACCGCGGCCCAGGCCTCCGACGGCAAGGCCCTCGCCAAGGCCCAGGACATCCCGCATCCGGCCGTGATCGCTCACCGTGGCGCCTCGTTCGATGCTCCCGAGTCCACGACTCCCGCCTACCTGCTGGCCCGCGAACTGGGCGCCGACTACCTGGAAATGGACTTGCAGCGCACCCGCGATGGCGTGCTGGTGGTGGTCCACGACGATGTGCTGGCACGCACCAGCGACGTCGCCGAACGTTACCCCGAGCGCAAGGCGAGCCCGGTCAGCGCCTTCACCCTGGCCGAACTCAAGGCGCTGGACGCCGGCAGCTGGTTCAACAAGGCCTATCCAGAGCGTGCCCGCGAAGCGTTCAAGGGCCAGCGCATTCTGACCCTGGACGAAGTGATCAATATCGCCGAAGGCAACCCCGAGCGTCATCCGGGCCTTTACATCGAGACCAAGGAGCCGGCGCAGTTTCCCGGTATCGAGCAGGACCTGAAAAAACGCCTCGAGGCCCGTGGCTGGCTCGACAAGCCGGGCAAGGTGATCTTGCAGACCTTCGATCGCAACAGCCTCAAGCTGCTGCACGAGGCCATGCCGCAGGTGCCGAAGATCCTCTTGCTGTGGGTGGCCAAGGGCAGCATCGAACCCGCCTCGGGGCAAGACTTCGACGAATCCGGCGAGCAGGACAAGTCGGCCTTCTACGCCCGTCAGCAACCCAAGGACCGTGCCGAGTTCCAGCGCTGGCTCGACTATGCCAAGGCCGGCGGCGCCATTGGTACCGGCCCTTCGGCAATCCGTACCCACCTTGGCGAGCAGAGCTACTCCGACCTGATCCAGCCGTGGATGAACCAGGCCAGCCACGACAAGGGGCTGCTGGTGCACGTATACACCCTCGACGAGGCGGTGGATTTCGACAAGGCGATGAAAGCCGGCGTCGACGGCATCTTCACCAACCGTGCCGGTGAGCTGATGCGTTTCTATAAACGACCGATGCCACAGAACGAAGGACAGTTGCTGCGCAAGCTGGGTTACTGATCGGCAACATGATGCTGGCGATGGCCGATTGACATGTGTGAGAATGATAGGAATTCCTATTAACGGCCTTCGCCACATCTGCAATGACCTCCCTTTCCAGTTGGCAGGCCCGGCCAGCCCTCCAGGCAGCCGTCGACGACCTGCTTGCCCATTACAGTGATCTGCGCCGCTACCTCTGCGGGCGGCTGCGCAACCCTGATGACGCCGCTGATATTGCCCAGTCCAGCTTCGTCCAGGCGTACGCCCATGCGCTCAACGCACCGGTAATCAATGCCCGGGCCTTGCTGTTCCAGGCGGCGCGCAACTTGTGCATCGACCAGCACCGTCGGCGTAGCACCGAACTGGCGGCGCTGGAAGACTGGCTGGCACGGGCCGACTGGCTCAGCCCCAGCGTGGAAGAGATCATGATCGCGCGCGAACAGCTGCAGCACCTGATTGCCCGCATCGAACGCATGCCCAAACTTCGCCGCGAAGTGTTCGTTCGCGTGCGCCTGCACGGCCACAGCCACCGTGAAGTGTGCGAGGCCCTGGGGCTGTCGGCCAAGTCGGTCGAGCTGCATATCGCCCGGGCGGTCTTCGACCTGTCCGAACTGCGCCTGGCGAGCCGTCATGACTGAGCCGGCCGCGCCACGCAAGGTGCAGCAGGCGCTGGTCTACCTGGCGGCGTTGCAAGGGGATGATCCCGAACGCGTGCGCAAGACCCATGGCCTGGCGCAGCGCTGGCGTGGACGCAGCGCCGAGCATGAGCGCGCCTGGCTGGAGGCCGAGCAGCGCTGGCAACTGGTTCATCGCCTCGCTCCGCAACTGCGTGGCGTCTTGCAACCACAAGCTTGTGATGCGGGGCGTCGGCGGGCGCTGCGCCAGGGCGGCGCGCTGGCCTTGCTGCTGGCCGCAGGTGGCTGGCTGGGCTGGATGTACAAGCGCACCGCAGCGTTCGGCCAGGACCTGCAGACGGCCCACGCGCAAACGCCGCAGGCCTTGGCATTGCCCGATGGCAGCCAGTTGCTGGTGGCGGCCGAAAGCAACCTGCGCGTGCGCTTCGATCACGGTCAGCGCCAGGTCCTGCTGCTGCACGGCAATGTCTTCTTCGATGTGGCTCATGAGCTGTGGCGGCCATTCCTGATCAGTACCCGCCTCGGCGTGGTAGAGGTGCTGGGCACCGCGTTCACGGTCAGCGACCGGGGTGGTCAGGTCCAGGTGGCCGTAGCCAGGGGGCGGGTGCAGGTACGCGACCTGCAGGGCGGCGAACAGGTGCTGCAGGCTGGCGAGCGCATCTGCCTGGAGGGCGAAGGGCGGTTGGGCAGCCTGCGCGCCGGTGGCCAGTATGGGCCCGACCAGGCGCATTGGCAGCGCGGTTGGTGGTCGTTCACCGACCAACCGCTGGTCGAGGTGATCGGTGAGCTGAACGCTTATGCCGCGCAGGCCGTCAAGGTCGATCCCGGGCTGGTCAACCTGCGATTGACCGGGAGTTTCCCCAGTGACCGGCCTGAGGTATTGCTCGATGCCTTGCCGGGCATCCTGCCGGTCAGCGTGCAGGCCTTGGGTGGGCAACGTCTGATCGTGCCGCGCTGATCCTCTGAAAATCGTTTGAGGGGTAAACCGCCACTGCCGCGTCATCAGCTGTGAACCCACCTCCTGCAAGGACTGATCATGTCGCTTTTCACCTCCCGCTTCCCCGGTCCCCTGCGGCGCCTGGCCCTGGCCTGCGCCCTGGGTGGCAGCGGCCTGGCCCTGGCTGATAGCCAGCCGCTGAACCTCGACTTGCCGGGCCAGTCGCTGGAGGCCACGGTGCATGCCCTGGCCCATGCCTCGGGAGTGGCGATTGCCGCCGACAGCCGTGTATTGGCCGGGCGCAGCACGCCTGCCTTGCAGGGGCGCTACACAGTGTTGCAGGCGCTGAGCCAACTGCTGGCTGGCAGCGACCTGGTGGCGTTGGAGGAAAACGGCGTGATCATCTTGCGCGGCCCGACCGACCAGGGCGCCCTGACATTGGGGACGACCACGGTCAATGCCTCTGGCTTCAACAGCGACCTGCCGGAAAGCTACAGTGGCGGCCAGGTCGCCCGCGGCGCGCGCATCGGCATGCTGGGCAACCGCGACTTGATGGACACCCCCTTCAGCGTCACCGCCTACACCGCCAAGACCATTGAGAACCAGCAAAGCGGCACGGTCGGCGCAGTACTGCGCAACGACCCGTCGATCCGCTTCAGCACCGGCGAAGGGCATGCCTACGAGAACTTCATGATCCGTGGCTATGCGCTGGACTCCACCGAGCTGGCGCTGGGTGGTCTCTACGGTCTGGCGCCCGATGGCCATGTGCCGACTGAATTCCTCGAGCGCGTCGAAGTGCTCAAAGGGCCGGGGGCGCTGCTCAATGGCATGGCGCCCAACGGTGGCGTAGGTGGGGTGGTCAACCTGGTGCCCAAGCGTGCCGGCGACACACCGCTTACGCGGCTGACCAGCAGCTACGTGTCCGATGGCTATGTCGCCGAGCATATCGATGTCGGACGGCGCTTTGCCGAGGGGCGCTTCGGCATTCGGTTCAATGGTGTCTACGGCAGTGGCGACACCGGCGTCGACGAGCAGTCCAAGGACCGCACCTTGGCGGCGTTGGCACTGGATTACCGAGGGGACGACTTCAAGCTCGAGCTGGATGCCTACGAAAGCCACGAGAAACTGGAGAACGGCAGCCCGATGATGGCCGGCTTCAGCGGCCTCAATCAGGTAACCCGCGCACCCAAGCCAGACACCAACATCCTCGAAGGCATCCACGCCCGGCAGATCAGCAAGGCCGTGGTGGTGCGTGGCGAGTACCAGCTCGATGACAGCTGGACCGCCTACGCCAGCGTCGGTGGCGCCCGCACCCGCTACGATGGCTTCCTCAACGGCACCCGGGTGGTGGTGAACAAGGCCGACGGCACGGCCACGGGGGAAACCTACAACCAGGCCGGCTACACCCACAGTCTTTCCACCGAGGCCGGCCTGCGCGGCAACTTCATGACCGGTCCGGTCAGCCACCAACTGGTGCTCAGCACCACCTTGCTGCACCAGGACATCGGCCGTGCGCCGACGGTCACCGGTGCCAAGTACCCCACCAACATCTACCACCCGGGCAAGGCGATCATCGCGGGTGACCACGGCAGCAGCAGCAAGACCGGCGACAACACCCTGTTGAGCTTTGCCGTGGCCGATACCCTGGGCTTCATGGACGAGCGTGTGCTGCTCACCCTCGGGGTGCGTTCCCAGCGGGTGCGGCAAAAGATGAGCAACCCTTCGTACGACGAGCGCAAGCTGACCCCCGCCGTGGGTATCGTGCTCAAGCCCTGGGAGGCGCCGGTATCGCTGTATGCCAACTACATCGAGGGCCTGACCCAGGGTGGCATGGTCACCGACCAGAAGGCCGCCAACTATGGCGAGCAGTTCGCGCCCTATGTCGCCAAGCAGATGGAGGCCGGGGTGAAGTGGGACCTGGGCGACTTCACCCACACGCTGGCGGTGTTCCAGATCGACAAGCCCAGCATGATCTACGACAAGCCCAGCAATCGCTACACCGATGACGGCGAGCAGCGCAACCGTGGCGTGGAGTGGACGATGTTCGGCGAAGTCGCTCCCAGCGTGCGCCTGCTCGGTGGCGTGACCTATACCCGCGCGGTGCTGAGCAAGACCGCCAATGGCGCCATGGACGGCAACACCGCCCGCGGCGTGCCGGCCTGGTCGGCCAACCTCGGCGCCGAGTGGGACCTGCCTGGAGTCGAGGGCCTGACCCTGACCGCCCTGGGTATTCACAGCAGTTCTCAGTACCTCGATTCCGCCAACCAGTTGAAGATCCCGCAGTGGACCCGCTATGACCTGGGCGCACGCTATGCGACCAAGGTGCTGAGCAAGGACGTGACCCTGCGCGCCAGCCTGGAAAACGTCGAGAACCGCGCCTACTGGGCCGGTGTGTTCAACGATGGCTATGCGACTGTCAGCGAACCGCGCACGCTCAAACTCTCCGCCAGCGTCGACTTCTGAGGTGAGCATGCAGCGATTGAAGCGCTTGGGCGGAGCATGCCTGCTGGCCACGCTCTATTCGAATCTGGCCTTGGCGGGTGCGTACGCCGATCTCGAGGTGGGAAAACCAGTTGCCGGCCAGGTC
Organism: Pseudomonas sp. FW305-96; assembly: GCF_058783825.1. NCBI lineage: Bacteria > Pseudomonadati > Pseudomonadota > Gammaproteobacteria > Pseudomonadales > Pseudomonadaceae > Pseudomonas > Pseudomonas sp. FW305-96. The sequence continues at coordinate 1,598 of NZ_JBYSYW010000017.1, read as the reverse complement.
GGCGCAGCGTATCCGCCAGCCTGGCAATTGGCGCTCAAGGCCGGGGACCTGGTGCGTGGTCGGCTCGACGGCGACGTCAGCCTGCGCCTGCTGGATGCCGACGGGCGTCCGTTGCGCCTGCTGATCGACGGCCTGGACCAGCCCCGCGAGTTCCTGTTCGTCGCGGCGCAGGATGGTCGTTACGCGGTGCGCGCCGAACCCCTGGCGATCCGCCCGGCGGCGCGTTTCAGCCTGAGCCTGGAGCAGGTCCTGCCTGTCGGCGAGCAACACCGTACGCCGGCGGCGCTGCTCAGCCCGACCCTGCACGCCCTGCAGCAGCACCTGGCAACGGGTGGCACCAGCGAAGCCTTCTGGCAGGCCCGTGCCGTTGAGGGAACGCCATTGGTCGAGGCCATTGCTGGGCAACCCGGCAAGCGCCTGGTCACCTTCCTCTGGCGCGGGGCACGGGACAACGTGAGGATGTTCGGTGCCCCCACAGGCAATCACGAACCGCTGTCCCGGCTGGGCGCGAGCGATGTCTGGTTCCACAGTTTCGAGGTACCTGCGACGACCCGCCTGAGTTATCAGATGGCACCGGATGTACCGGTGTCCGACGACCGCCGGGTGATCCTGGCCAGTACCCGGCGCGATCCGTTGAATCCGAATACCTTCGCCGACGGCAGTGGCGACGCCTGGTTGTCGCGTTCACGGCTGGAACTTGCGGATGCGCCGCCCCAGCCGTGGGTGGCCGAGCGTGCCGGGGTAGCCCGTGGCAGCCTGGAGCGCAAGCGCCTGGCCAGCGAGGTGCTGGGCAACGAGCGCGACATCTACCTCTACCGCCCGGCAGGTTGGCGCCCGGGCAAGGTCGACCAGGCCTTGCTGGTGCTGTTCGATGCCCATGCCTACACCCGGCAGGTGCCGACGCCGACGATACTCGATAACCTGATCGCCGACGGCCTGATCCCGCCCACCGCAGCGCTGATCATCGCCAACCCCAGCAGCGAAAGCCGTGAGCGGGAGTTGCCGCCCAACCCACTGTTCGCAAGGTTCATGGCCGAGGAACTGATGCCTTGGGCCAGCCACCAGGGGCTCGCGGCACCAGCCTCGCGCACCGTGGTGGCAGGGTCGAGCTATGGCGGTCTGGCGTCGGCCTACCTGGGCCTCAGGCACCCGGAGTTGTTCGGCAATGTGCTGAGCATGTCCGGTTCCTACTGGTGGCCGATGGCCGGTGACGAATCTGGCTGGCTGACCCGTGAGTACGTCAAGGCACCACGCCAGCCGTTGCGGTTCTACTTACAGTCGGGTCTGTTCGAAGGGCCGAAAATTCTCGACACCAACCGCCACTTGCGCGATGTGTTGCTGGCCAAAGGGTACCGTGTGGAACAGGTGGAGTTTCCGGCTGGGCATGACTATCTGCAGTGGCGGGGGAGCCTGCCCTGTGGGTTGATCAGCTTGCTTGGGCAGGGGACACGGGCTGTTGCGCGGGCTTGTGTGCCGTAACGCAAGTTTTCAACGATGGATCGTCTGCGTCTATGAGATCGAGCGCCGCGCGGGCGGCGCTCGATTTTGAGAGCGCTGCAAGACCATCGCCTGGCACCCGCCCGCCCAAGTGGGATCGC
>NZ_JBYSYW010000016.1:0-118283 GCF_058783825.1 Pseudomonas sp. FW305-96 | reverse complement strand
CGGATGAATGGAGCGAGGATTTTTTGGTTCCTTTTTGATCCTTCAAAAAGGGACCCGCCGTAAGGGCGGAAAGGTGAATAAGCGTCGACATCAAAAATGAATGCGCATACAACTTCCAAAACCACCAAACAACAACAACAACAACAACAACAACAACAACAACAACAAGGGGCGAATCAGAAGTCAGAACAACCAACCCCAATTCGCCCCCTGTCAAAACCCTGATATCAATTCAAAGCATCAAGCAAAGCCTGATTCATCTCCGGCGTCCCAATGGTAATCCGCAGGAACTGCGCAATCCGCTCCTGCTTGAAGTGCCGAACAATCACCCCCTGCTCACGAAGCCGCGCCGCGATCCCGGCAGCATCCTGCCCGGGATGCCGGGCAAAGATGAAGTTCGCCGCCGAAGGCAGCACTTCGAACCCACGCGCCACCAACTCAGAAACCAGCACGTCCCGGCTGTCGATAACCTTGCGGCAGGTCTCATCGAAATACTCACGGTCGTCGAACGCCGCCGCCGCCCCGACAATCGCCATGCGATCCAACGGGTAGGAGTTAAAGCTGTTCTTGATCCGCTCCAAGGCCTCGATCAGGTCAGGATGCCCCACCGCCAGGCCAACCCTGAGCCCCGCCAGCGAACGCGACTTGGACAAGGTCTGGGTCACCAGCAGGTTGTCATAGCGATCAACCAGGCTGATGGCCGTTTCGCCACCGAAATCGATGTAGGCCTCATCGACCACCACCACCGAATCCCGGTTGGCCTGCAGCAGTTGCTCGACCGCCGCAAGCGGTAACAGGCAGCCGGTCGGCGCATTGGGGTTGGGGAAGATGACCCCGGCATTGGGCTTGCTGTAGTCCGAAACCCGGATCTGGAACTGCTCATCCAGCGCCACCTGCTCGAACGCGATACCGTACAGGCCGCAATACACCGGATAGAAGCTGTAGCTGACGTCCGGGAACAGCAGCGGCCCACGATCGTGCTGGAACAGGCCATGGAAGATGTGCGCCAGCACCTCGTCCGAACCGTTGCCGACGAACACCTGGGCCGGTGCCACACCATAGTACTCGGCCACCGCCTGCTTGAGCCGGTCACCGTTCGGGTCCGGATACAGGCGCAGGTTATCGTTGAGCTCACCGCGCATGGCTTCCAGCGCCTTGGGCGACGGGCCATAGGGGTTCTCGTTGGTGTTCAGCTTGACCAGCCGCGCCAGCTTTGGCTGCTCACCCGGCACGTAAGGCACCAGGTCCTTGACGAAGGGACTCCAGAAACGACTCATGCTTAGTTCCCCTTCTCGTTGAGGATGCGGTATTCAGCGCTACGGGCATGGGCGGTCAGCGACTCGCCACGGGCCAGCACCGACGCGGTGTGACCCAGTTCGGATGCGCCCTGCTCGGAGCAGAAGATGATCGACGAACGCTTCTGGAAGTCGTACACACCCAGTGGCGAAGAGAAGCGCGCGGTGCCGGAGGTTGGCAACACATGGTTGGGGCCTGCGCAGTAGTCGCCCAGCGCCTCGCTGGTATGGCGGCCCATGAAGATCGCGCCGGCATGGCGGATCTGCGGCAACCAGGCCTGCGGGTCGGCCACCGACAGCTCCAGGTGCTCAGGGGCGATGCGGTTGGCCACCTCGATGGCCTGCTGCATGTCACGCACCTGGATCAGCGCGCCACGGCCGTTGATCGACTTCTCGATGATCTCGGCACGCTCCATGGTCGGCAGCAGCTTGTCGATGCTGGCAGCGACGCGATCGAGGAAAGCGGCGTCCGGGCTGACCAGGATCGCCTGGGCATCCTCGTCGTGTTCGGCCTGGGAGAACAGGTCCATGGCGATCCAGTCCGGATCGGTCTGGCCGTCGCAGACCACCAGAATCTCCGAAGGGCCGGCGATCATGTCGATACCAACCTGGCCGAACACATGGCGCTTGGCAGTGGCCACGTAGATGTTGCCCGGGCCGACGATCTTGTCCACCTGCGGCACGCTCTCGGTACCGTAGGCCAGGGCTGCCACGGCCTGGGCACCACCGACGGTGAACACCCGGTCGACCCCGGCGATACAGGCTGCGGCGAGGACCAGTTCGTTGACCTCGCCACGGGGGGTCGGCACTACCATCACCACCTCGCCGACGCCCGCGACCTTGGCCGGAATGGCATTCATCAACACCGACGACGGGTACGATGCCTTGCCACCAGGCACATACAGCCCGGCGCGGTCCAGCGGCGTGACCTTCTGGCCGAGGACGGTGCCGTCAGCCTCGGTGTACTGCCACGAGTCCTGCTTCTGCCGCTCATGGTAGATACGCACGCGGTTGGCGGCCTTTTCCAGGGCCTCGCGCTGCACCGGGGTAATGCGCGTCAGCGCCAGCTCCAGGCGCTCGCGATCGAGGATCAGGTCATCGATTGTCTTGGCATCGACGCCATCGAAACGCTGGGTGAACTCCACCAGCGCCTGGTCACCGCGCTCACGCACGGCCTTGATGATGTCGAGCACGCGCTGGTTGACCGCGTCATCGGACACACTTTCCCAGCTCAGCAGATGATCCAGATGTCGGGCGAAATCCTGGTCAGCGGCGTTGAGACGGGCAATTGCAGTGGACACGGTCATGGCGAGGGCCTCGTTATTAGCGGATGTTCAGGCGCCCTAAAGCTACCACTCCATCCGCGCGGGCACCTGGGAAAAAAGGCTATGACGCGGATAGACGGGCGCGACAGCGGAGGTCGCGCGCAGAGGTCAGCCGCGGTGTCGCGATTCGACGGCGTTGCGCAGGGTGTCGATCAGGCTCTGGATACGGGCGTGCTGCATCTTCATGGAGGCCTTGTTGACCACCAGGCGCGAGCTGATCGTGGCGATCAGGTCCTGGGGCTCGAGGCCGTTGGCGCGCAGGGTATTGCCGGTGTCGACCACGTCGATGATCTTGTCGGCAAGGTTGATCAGCGGCGCCAGCTCCATGGAGCCGTACAGCTTGATGATGTCGACCTGGCGGCCCTGTTCGGCATAGTAGCGCTTGGCTACATTGACGAACTTGGTAGCCACGCGCAGGCGACCTTTGGGCTCGGGTGCGCCGGTTACGCCAGCGGTCATCAGCTTGCACTGGGCGATCTGCAGGTCCAGGGGTTCGTACAGGCCCTGGCCACCGTACTCCATCAGCACGTCCTTGCCGGCCACACCGAGGTCGGCGGCGCCATGCTCGACATAGGTCGGCACATCGGTGGCACGCACGATGAGCAGGCGCACATCATCCTGCGTGGTGGGGATGATCAGCTTGCGGCTCTTGTCCGGATTCTCGGTCGGCACGATACCGGCCTCGGCCAGCAGTGGCAGGGTATCGTCGAGAATACGGCCTTTGGATAGCGCGATGGTCAACATTGGAACGTCGGTCCTTAAGCGTCTACTGCCGGCCGGGCTCTGCAGCCCGACCGCATAGGATTCGGCTGGCGCGTCCCTGCGCCGTGATGACTGCTAGCCCGGTACGCGACGTATCTTCGCGCCCAGCATCTGCAGTTTCTCCTCGATGCACTCGTAGCCACGGTCGATGTGGTAGATGCGATCGATCAGGGTGTCGCCTTCGGCGACCAGCGCCGACAGCACCAGGCTGGCGGAAGCACGCAGGTCGGTGGCCATTACCGGCGCACCTTTGAGCGCCTTGACGCCAGTGACGATGGCGGTGTTGCCCTCGACCTGGATCTGCGCACCCATGCGGTGCATCTCATACACGTGCATGAAGCGGTTCTCGAAGATGGTCTCGATTACCGCGCCAGTGCCTTCGGCGATGGCGTTGAGCGAAATGAACTGCGCCTGCATATCAGTTGGAAACGCCGGGTAAGGAGCGGTACGCAGGTTAACGGCCTTCGGACGCTTGCCGTGCATGTCCAGCTCGATCCAGTCTTCGCCAGTGGTGATGTCGGCGCCGGCTTCCTTGAGCTTCTCGAGGACGGCTTCGAGGATGGTCGGATCGGTATCCTTGACCTTGACGCGGCCACCGGTAACGGCAGCGGCGACCAGGTAGGTGCCGGTCTCGATACGGTCGGGCATGACGCGGTAGTTGGCCGAGTGCAGACGCTCGACGCCATCGATGGTGATGGTGTCGGTACCGGCGCCCTGGATCTTCGCACCCATGGCGATCAGGAAGTTGGCCAGGTCGACCACCTCCGGCTCACGGGCGGCGTTCTGCAGCACGCTGCGGCCCTTGGCCAGGGCGGCGGCCATCATGATGTTCTCGGTGCCGGTGACGCTGACGGTGTCGAAGAAGAAATGCGCGCCGCGCAGGCCGCCTTCGGGGGCCTTGGCCTTGATGTAGCCGCCTTCGACGTCGATCTTCGCGCCCATGGCCTCGAGGCCGCGGATGTGCAGGTCGACCGGACGCGAACCGATGGCGCAGCCACCCGGCAGGGCCACTTCGGCCTCACCGAAGCGGGCTACCATGGGGCCGAGCACCAGGATCGAGGCGCGCATGGTCTTGACCAGCTCGTAGGGAGCGACCAGGGTCTTGATGGTACGCGGGTCGATCTCCACCGAGAGCTTTTCGTCGATCACAGGCTCGATGCCCATGCGGCCGAACAGCTCGATCATGGTGGTGATGTCGTGCAGGTGCGGCAGGTTGCCGACCGTGACCGGGCCATCGCACAGCAGGGTGGCCGAAAGGATCGGCAGGGCGGAGTTCTTTGCGCCGGAAATGCGGATCTCGCCATCGAGACGCGCGCCACCAGTGATAATCAGTTTGTCCATACGTATCTCGCCGCCAAGTAGGCTCAGGTGCGCTCAGCCCAGGCTGCGCTGCTGAAGAATTTCATGGTTACCGCGTGAATGCTGCCGTTGGCGATCCACGGATTGAGGTGAGCATAGATCGCCTGCTGACGCTTGACCGGGCTCTGGCCGGCCAGCTCGTCGCTGATCACGTTCAACTGGAAGTTGCAGCCTTCGCCTTCAACTTCGACCTGGGTTCCCGGCAATTTCTCTTCCAGAAAGCTTTTAACTTCTACGGCCTGCATGCTCAACCTCGATCGGCGCCCAACGCGCGCGGGTCGGCCATCATACAAAAAAGCCCCTCGCCTGCGAAGCCCATGAAGGGGCGCACTGACCGAGGGGCCTTTCCCGAACGGCAGGGCATCAGCCCGCCAATACCTCATCGAGGTCATAGACCCCGGCAATTTCCTGCATGTTCTCGGGGATACCGCGCAACTCCCAGGTTTTTCCCGCCGCCTGGGCATCGCGCATGAACCCCAGCAGCAACGACAGGCCGACGCTGCTCGATTTGACCACCGCAGTGCAATCGAACACCAGGCGCGCCTCGCCACTGGCGGCGATCAACGCCTTGCCCTGTTTGCGCAGGGCCGGGCCGCTGCGGTAATCCAGCACGCCGGCCAGGGCAAGAACGCCCGGCGCGGCCATGCTCACGGCGGCGTCACTCATTTGACTTCCTTATCCGGCGAGCTGTCGGCTGTTTCCTTGGCCTTGGCCACTTCACCGGCCCAACCGTCGATGGTCTTGTCCAGGTTGTTGCCGTTACGCTGCATGGCATCCTGGAACTGGTCGCGGAACAGCTTGCCGATGTTGATGCCGTTGACGATGACGTTACGCACCTTCCACTCGCCGTCCAGCTTGACCATGGTGTACTGCACCGGATAGACCGCGCCGTTGGTGCCGGTGATCTTCATGCCGACGCTGGTGCGATCGTCACCCTCGGCCTTGGCCGGGTCGACGGTGATGCCCTGGTTGTTGTACTCCAGCAAGGCGTTGCCATAGAACTGCATCAGGCTGCGCTTGAAGTTCTCCTGGAAGCGCTGCATCTGCTCGGGCGAGGCCTTGCGCGAATACTTGACCGTCATGATGCTCTTGGAGATGCCGTCGGCATCGACCACCGGGCCGAGATTGGCGTTGAGCGCGTTGTAAAACGCATTGGGATCGGCCTTGTACTGCTCCTTGTTGCTCTTCAGATCGCTGAGCAACTGGGTGGTGGTGCCCTGGATCACATCACGGGCAGACTGCCCAGGCGCGGCCAGGGCCAGCAGGGGGAAGGCCGCCAGCAGAACCAGCAGGCCACGTCGCAGGATCGAAATCATGGAAACTCCTTAATTAGCCGGTTGAGCTTCTTTCGGTTCCTTGCCCACCGAGTTGAGCAGGAACTTGCCGATCAGATCTTCCAGCACCAGCGCCGACTGCGTGTCGTGGATGGTGCTGCCATCCTTGAGAACCACGTCCTCGCCGCCCACGCTGATGCCGATGTACTTCTCGCCCAGCAGGCCGGCGGTCAGGATCGAGGCAGTGGAGTCGGTCGGCAGGTTGTCGACATGCTTGTCCAGCTGCAGCGTGACCCGGCCGGTATAGGAGTCGCGATCCAGATCGATGGCGGTGACCTTGCCGATGGTCACGCCAGCCATGGTCACTTTAGCTCTGACCGTCAAACCGGCGATATTGTCGAAGTACGCATAAACTTTATATGTGTCGCTGCTCGGGCTGGCCGACAGCCCGCTGACACGCAGGGCCAGCAGCAGCAGCGCCAGGATCCCGGCCAGGAGGAACAGGCCGACACCGATTTCCAGGGTGCGGTTTTGCATCAGAAATCTCCAAACATCAAGGCGGTCAGAATAAAGTCCAGACCCAGGACTGCCAACGAGGCATAGACCACGGTCTTGGTGGTGGCACGGCTGATCCCTTCTGAAGTGGGCTCACAGTCGTACCCCTGGAATACGGCGATCCAGGTAACGACGAAGGCGAACACCAGGCTCTTGATCAGCCCGTTGAGCACGTCGTCGCTGAAAGAGACACTGTTCTGCATGTTGCCCCAGAACGAGCCTTCGTAGACGCCCAGCCAGTCCACGGCGACCCACGAGCCGCCCCAGATGCCCACCACGCTGAAGATCAGCGCCAGCAGCGGCAGCGAAATGAAGCCGGCCCACAGGCGTGGCGCCACGATGTACTTGAGCGGGTCGACGCCGATCATTTCCAGGCTCGACAGTTGCTCGGTGGATTTCATGTTGCCGATTTCGGCGGTCAGCGCAGAACCCGCGCGGCCAGCGAACAGCAAAGCGGTGACCACCGGCCCGAGCTCGCGCAGCAGGGTCAGGGCGACCATCTGCCCCACCGCCTGTTCCGAGCCATACTTGTTGAGAATGCTGTAGCCCTGCAGCGCCAGGACCATGCCGATGAACACGCCGGACACGACGATGATCGCCAGCGACAGCACGCCCACCGAATACAGTTGCTTGACCAGCAGCTGGAAACCGCCGCCGATACCACTGCGCCCGCCCAGCGAATGGCCGAGGAACAGGCACGAGCGTCCCAGTACGGCCAGCACATCGATGGCCGAACGGCCGAACAGACGGATACGTTCGAGTAAGGATTTTCTGCGCATCAACGCGTCCCCAGCAAATCGGCGCGGTAGTCAGGCGCAGGGAAGTGGAAGGGTACCGGGCCATCAGGGTCGCCTTTCATGAACTGGCGGATGCGCGGGTTGTCCGAGCCCATCAGTTCGTCCGGCGTGCCCTGCCCCAGCACCTGGCCATCGCCGACCACATAGATGTAGTCGGCAATGCTCGCGGTTTCCGCCAGGTCATGGGACACCACGATACTGGTGATGCCCAGGGCATCGTTGAGCAGGCGGATCAGGCGCACCAGCACGCCCATGGCGATCGGGTCCTGACCGACGAACGGCTCGTCGTACATGAGGATCTGCGGGTCCAGGGCGATCGCACGGGCCAGTGCCACACGGCGCTTCATGCCGCCAGACAGCTCGTCGGGCATCAGGTCGATGGCGCCGCGCAGACCCACGGCCTGCAGCTTCATCAGCACGATGTCGCGGATCATCTCGTCCGACAGCTGCGTATGCACCCGCAGCGGGAAGGCCACGTTCTCGAACACATCCAGGTCGGTGAACAGCGCACCGCTCTGGAACAGCACGCCCATCTGCTTGCGCGCATCGAACAGGTCGCCCCGCGACAGCGCGGGCAGGTTCTGCCCATTGACCCAGACTTCGCCGCCGGCCGGGCGCAACTGCGCGCCCATCAGGCGCAGCAAGGTGGTCTTGCCGCACCCTGAAGGCCCCATGATGCCGGTGACCTTGCCGCGGGGAATGCGTATGTCCACGTTGCTGAAAATGCTGCGCGAACCGCGCTTGAAGGTGACGCCCTTCAACTCGACCGCGTAGGCGCTATCCACACTCATCTAGACTCCTTGCTAGTGCAGCCTCGTCATAGTGGACGCCTGCCTTCATCTTGAAGGCACACAGGTCCCCGGCGGGCCGAATAGCGGCGAACTATAGCACCGCTGATAGGCCCGCCCCAAGGCCGTCACCCCACTCGTTCAGGGCACAGACAGGCAGGCGCGGCATCCATATGACATTCGAAGGATGAGCCTTTCACACATTGCGGCTATAATCGCCGCCTTTTCATCAGGCATTGCGTTCCGACATGACCCAATCCAGCGAGCTGATCCAATCCGCCCAGCGCACCCTGCGCCTCGAACTCGAGGCCGTGGAGGCCCTGCTGGCCCGCATCGACGGGGACTTCGTCAAGGCCTGCGAACTGATCCTGGCCAGCAAGGGGCGGGTCGTGGTGGTAGGCATGGGCAAGTCGGGGCACATCGGCAACAAGATCGCCGCCACCCTGGCCAGCACCGGCACCCCGGCGTTCTTCGTGCACCCGGCCGAGGCCAGCCATGGCGACATGGGCATGATCACCCGTGACGATGTCATTCTTGCCCTGTCCAACTCCGGCAGCACCGCCGAGATCATCACCCTGCTGCCCTTGATCAAGCGCCTGGGCATCCAGATGATCAGCCTCACCGGCAAACCGGACTCGCCCCTGGCCCAGGCCGCCGAGGTCAACCTCGACGCCAGCGTCGCCCAGGAAGCCTGCCCGCTCAACCTTGCGCCGACCTCCTCCACCACTGCGGCGCTGGCGCTGGGCGACGCCTTGGCCATCGCCCTGCTGGAGGCTCGCGGCTTCACCGCCGAAGACTTTGCCTTCTCCCACCCGGGCGGCGCGCTGGGCCGTCGCCTGCTGCTGAAGGTCGAGAACGTCATGCATGCCGGCGAAGAGCTGCCCGTGGTAAAGAACGGCACCCTGCTCAAGGACGCGCTGCTTGAAATGTCTCGCAAAGGTTTGGGCATGACCGTGGTGCTGGGTAACGACGGCAAGCTGGCCGGCGTCTTCACCGACGGTGACCTGCGCCGCAGCCTGGACCGCAACATCGACGTGCACAAGACGCTCATCGACGAAGTCATGACCGTGCACGGCAAGACCGCCCGCGCCGAGATGCTCGCCGCCGAGGCACTGAAGATCATGGAAGACCACAAGATCAGCGCGCTGGTGGTTGTCGATCAGGACGACCGCCCGACCGGCGCCCTGAACATGCACGACCTGCTGCGCGCCGGAGTGATGTAAATGACCCAGGACCTGATGCAACGCGCCAAGACTATCAAGCTGGCGGTGTTCGACGTTGACGGCGTGCTCACCGATGGCCGCCTGTACTTCCTCGAGGACGGCAGCGAGTTCAAGACCTTCAACACCCTCGACGGCCACGGCATCAAGATGCTCATGGCCTCGGGCGTGACCACCGCGATCATCAGCGGGCGCAAGACCCCTGTGGTCGAGCGCCGGGCGAAGAACCTTGGTATCCCGCACCTGTTCCAGGGCCGCGAGGACAAACTGGTGGTGCTGGACGGCCTGCTCGCCGAACTCAATCTAAGCTATGAACAGGTCGCCTACCTCGGCGACGATCTGCCCGACTTGCCGGTGATCCGCCGCGTCGGCCTGGGCATGGCGGTGCAGAATGCCGCGGCCTTCGTTCGCCAGCATGCCCACGGCGTTACCCAGGCCCGCGGCGGCGAAGGCGCCGCCCGCGAGTTCTGTGAACTGATCATGCAGGCCCAGGGCACCCTGGACGCTGCCAACGCCCATTACCTCTAAGGCTGCCCATGCTCAGCAAGAAGATCAGAAATGTCGCGCTGCTAGGCGGGATCGCCGCCGTGCTGGTTGCGGTAGGCTATTGGAACATCAGCCCGGAAAGCTTCCTCGAACAGCCCCAGGCCCAGGTCGACCAGAGCGCCATCGACTACTACGCGATCAACGCCCACAGCCTGCAGTTCCTGCCCGACGGCAAGCTGCAGTACGAGATGACCGCCGCCAAGGTCGAGCACCTCAAGGCCAGCGAGGTCACCCTGGTGACCACCCCCGACCTGCATATGTACCGTGGCACCGAGTACCCCTGGCATGTGCAGAGCAAGCGCGCCGAGGTCAACCCGGACGGCACCGAGGTGGAGCTGATCGACGATGTGCGCGTGGCGCGCACCGACGAGAAGCAACGCGAAACCATCATCACCAGCACACGCATGACCGTGTTCCCGCAGAAGCAATATGCGCAGACCGAGCAAGCCGTTAGAATCGACGGCGCCGGTGGCACGACTACGGGCAAAGGAATGAAAGCGTATTTGAAAGAAGGCAGGATGGACCTGCTCTCTAACGTAAGAGGACAGTATGAGGCTCGTTAAAACCATCCCCCTTCTGCTCAGCCTGGGCGTAGCACTGGGAAGCGCGAGCGCCTTCGCCCTGCCGAACGACCGTGACCAGCCGATCCGCATCCAGGCGGACAACGCCCACCTGGACGACAAGCAGGGCGTGGCCACCTACACCGGCGACGTGATCATCACCCAGGGCTCGATGATGATCAAAGGCAACACCGTGACCATGACCCGCGCCGCCAACGGCGATATCGACGTGGTCACCTCGGTGGGCAACCTGGCCTACTTCGAGCAGCAGCAGAGCGCCGCCAAGCCCGACAAGATGAAAGGCTGGGCCGTGACCATCCAGTACCAGGCGCAGAAAGACGTGGTGATCCTCACCGACCGCGCCAAGGTCGAGAACGAAGGCAACACCACCGAAGGCGAGAAGATCGTCTACAACACCAAGACCCAGGTGGCTACCGCCGGACGCGGTGGCAACGTGACTGCACCGCGTCAGCGTATCGACATGGTCATTCAACCGAAGAAAAAGGCCGAGTAAATGGCAACCCTCAAAGCCCAGCACCTGGCCAAGAGCTACAAGGGCAGGCAAGTCGTGCGCGACGTCAGCCTGTCCATCGACAGCGGCCAGATCGTCGGCCTGCTCGGCCCCAACGGCGCCGGCAAGACCACCTGTTTCTACATGATCGTCGGCCTGGTCCAGGCCGACCAGGGCCGTGTGCTGATCGACAGCCTCGATGTCAGCCACCAGCCGATGCACGGGCGCGCCCAGGCCGGTATCGGCTACCTGCCGCAGGAAGCGTCGATCTTCCGTAAACTGTCGGTGGCCGACAACATCATGGCCATCCTCGAGACCCGCAAGGACCTCGATCGCGAAGGCCGCCGCAAGGAGCTGGAAAGCCTGCTGCAGGAGTTCCACATCAGCCATATCCGCGACAATCTGGGCATGAGCCTGTCCGGCGGCGAACGTCGCCGGGTCGAGATCGCCCGCGCCCTGGCCACCGCACCCAAGTTCATCCTGCTGGACGAACCGTTCGCCGGTGTCGACCCGATTTCCGTCGGCGACATCAAGCAGATCATCCACCACCTCAAGAACAAGGGCATCGGCGTACTGATCACCGACCACAACGTTCGCGAGACACTGGACATCTGCGAGACGGCCTACATCGTCAACGATGGCCAACTGATCGCCGAAGGCGATGCCGAGACCATCCTGGCCAACCAGTTGGTCAAGGAAGTTTACCTGGGGCACGAGTTCCGACTCTGACCACAGGCCTGCCCGGAGCACTGGCGAATGCGCCTGATCGGGGCTTAAGTTGTTACAGTGCTCTAGGCAAACGCTGCAATTTCAGGCATATAACTTGCTTAAAGTCGGCGCCCAAGCGCCCTACGTGTAGTGGATGGCGCATGCGCGCCGGCAACAAGGTATTAAGCCCCAGCCATGAAACCATCGCTCGTCCTAAAAATGGGCCAGCAACTGACGATGACACCTCAGTTGCAACAGGCCATCCGCCTGCTTCAGCTCTCCACCCTGGACCTCCAGCAGGAAATCCAGGAAGCGCTGGAGTCCAACCCGATGCTCGAACGTCAGGAAGACGGCGAGGACTTCGACAACAGCGACCCCATGGCGGACAACGCCGAGAACAAGCCGACCGCCGAAGCCCAGGACAACAGTTTCCAGGAAACCTCCAGCAGTACCACGGAAAACCTGGAGGACGGCGAATGGGCCGAGCGGATCCCCAACGAATTGCCGGTCGACACTGCCTGGGAAGACATCTACCAGACCAGCGCCAGCAGCCTGCCGAGCAACGATGACGACGAATGGGACTTCACCACCCGTACGTCGGTGGGCGAGAGCCTGCAAAGCCACCTGCTGTGGCAGCTCAACCTGGCGCCGATGTCCGACACCGACCGGCTGATCGCCGTCACCCTGATCGACAGCATCAACGCCCAGGGCTACCTGGAAGACACCCTCGAAGAAATCTGCGCCGGTTTCGACCCGGAGCTGGACATCGAGCTGGACGAGGTCGAGGCGGTGCTGCACCGCATCCAGCAGTTCGAGCCGGCCGGCATTGGCGCCCGCACCCTCGGCGAATGCCTGCTGCTGCAACTGCGCCAGCTGCCGGCCTCGACACCCTGGATGAGCGAGGCACAGCGCCTGGTCACCGACTTCATCGACCTGCTCGGCAGCCGCGACTACAGCCAGCTGATGCGCCGGATGAAGCTCAAGGAAGACGAACTGCGCCAGATCATCGAACTGGTACAGAGCCTCAACCCGCGCCCGGGCTCGCAGATCGAGTCCAGTGAACCCGAGTACGTCGTGCCCGACGTCATCGTGCGCAAGGACAGCGAACGCTGGCTGGTCGAGCTCAACCAGGAGGCGGTGCCGAAGCTGCGCGTCAATCCGCAGTACGCCGGCTTCGTCCGTCGCGCCGACACCAGCGCCGACAATACCTTCATGCGCAACCAGTTGCAGGAGGCGCGCTGGTTCATCAAGAGCCTGCAGAGCCGCAACGAGACGCTGATGAAAGTGGCGACGCAGATCGTCGAGCACCAGCGTGGCTTCCTCGACCATGGCGACGAGGCCATGAAGCCGCTGGTCCTGCATGACATCGCCGAGGCGGTGGGCATGCACGAATCGACCATTTCCCGGGTGACCACGCAGAAATACATGCACACCCCGCGCGGCATCTACGAACTGAAATACTTTTTCTCGAGCCACGTGAGCACCGCCGAAGGCGGCGAATGCTCGTCCACGGCAATCCGCGCGATCATCAAGAAACTGGTGGCTGCGGAAAATCAGAAAAAGCCATTGAGTGACAGCAAGATCGCTGGTTTACTGGAGGCACAAGGCATCCAGGTAGCCCGTCGCACCGTCGCCAAGTATCGCGAGTCGTTGGGGATCGCCCCTTCGAGCGAGCGCAAGCGGCTGATGTAGCCCCCGGATGTGCCACAGCGTTTCAGTGGCAGGTGCAACACCTGCCTCTTTATGCACGGGCAACAAAGGAGAAGCTGTATGCAAGTCAACATCAGTGGACAGCATGTAGAAGTCACCCAACCACTGCGCGATTACGTGCTCGAGAAGCTCGCCCGGGTGGAGGGTCATTTCGACAAGATCACCAACGTGACGGTGATCATGAAAGTCGAGAAGCTTCAGCAGAAGATCGAAGCCACGCTCCAGATTCCCGGCGGTGAGGTGGTTGCAAACGCCGAACACCAAGACATGTATGCAGCGATCGATGCCCTGGCCGACAAGCTCGACCGCCAACTGAAAAAACACAAGGAAAAACAGCAAAGCCTGCTGCAAGGCGCAGCCGCCCGCTGATCCCCCTCATCCATGATCCGACTTGAAACCATCCTGACCCCCGGCCGTTCCCTCGTGAACGTGCCGGGCGGCAGTAAGAAGCGCGCCCTGGAAAAGGTCGCCAACCTGATCGCCGAGCAAGTACCTGAGCTGGAGATGCAAGACGTCTTCGACAGCCTGTGGGCTCGCGAAAAACTGGGCTCCACCGGTTTTGGCAATGGCATCGCCATACCCCATTGCCGCCTGGCAGGTTGCAGCGCGCCTGTCAGCGCCCTGCTGCACCTGGACGCCCCCATTGATTACGATGCCATCGATGGCGCCCCGGTCGACCTGCTGTTTGTCCTGCTGGTCCCGGAAGCCGCCACCGACGCGCACCTTGAACTGCTGCGCCAGATCGCCAGCATGCTTGATCGCAAGGAGGTCCGCGATAGCCTGCGTGCCGCCGATAGCAGCGAGACCCTCTACCAGGTCGTCCTGGACGTACAAAACGAGCACTGAACATGCGCCTGATCATCGTCAGCGGTCGCTCCGGCTCCGGTAAGAGCACCGCCCTCGACGTGCTGGAAGACAACGGCTATTACTGCATCGACAACCTGCCTGCCGGGCTGTTGCCGCAGCTGGCTGAAAACGCCCTGATCAACACAGAGCTGTTGCAACCCAAGGTTGCGGTCTCGATCGATGCACGCAACCTGCCCAGCCATCTGTCACGCTTCCCTCAGTTGCTGGAAGAGGCACGCTCCCGGCATATTCAGTGCGACGTGCTGTATCTGGATGCCGACGAAGACACGCTGCTCAAGCGTTTTTCGGAAACCCGCCGCCGCCATCCACTGACCAACGACAGCCGTTCGCTGGCTGAGGCAATCCGGGTGGAGAGCGAGCTGCTTGGGCCGATCGCCGACCTTGCCGACCTGAAGATCGATACCACCAACCTGAACCTGTACCAGTTGCGTGACTCGATCAAGCTGCGCCTGCTCAACCAGCCCGAGCCCGGCACTGCGTTTCTCGTCGAGTCATTCGGTTTCAAGCGTGGCATGCCGGTGGATGCCGACCTGGTGTTCGACGTGCGCTGCCTGCCCAACCCGTACTGGAAGCCGGAACTTCGCGAACATTCCGGCCTCGAACAGCCGGTGATCGACTACCTGGCCGCGCAGCCGGACGTCGAGGAGATGTTCCAGGACATTTCCAGCTACCTGCTCAAATGGCTGCCGCGCTTCGCCGCCAGCAACCGCGCCTATGTCACTATCGCCATCGGCTGTACCGGCGGCCACCACCGCTCGGTGTACATTACCGAACGGCTTGGCCAACTGCTCCAGCAATCCCTGAAAAACGTCCAGGTCCGCCACCGCGACCTCTAGCCACAGGATCCGCCCCACGATGCCCGCCCGCGAAATCACCATCATCAACAAGCTGGGCCTGCATGCGCGGGCGGCCGCCAAGTTCGTCGGCGTCGCCGGGCGTTTCCCCTGCCAGGTACGGGTCGGGCGCGCGCCGGACAAGCTGGTGGACGGCAAGAGCATCATGGCGGTAATGATGCTCGCCGCCGGCAAGGGCACTCAGGTGCACCTGCTCACCGAGGGTGAGCAGGACGGTGAAGCCATGGATGCGCTGGTCGGCTTGATCAACAACTTCTTCGACGAAGGCGAGTAACGCTTTCCCCTTCCGCAACATCCTCTTCCAATTGTCAGGATGCAGACTCACCACATTGCGTTTATACCCATATAGGTATAGATTCGACAGGTGAATTCATGGAGCAAGACAGGCAACCCAAACCGCTGTACTGGGTCGGAAGCAGCAAAAAGGACCTGCAGTGCCTACCCGAGGGCGTCCAGCAAACCGTCGGCTTCGCTCTGCATCTGGCTCAAACAGGAGGCAGGCACCTACAGTCGAAAGTCCTCCGAGGGTTTTCAGGCGCTGGCGTTCTTGAGGTCGTGGAAGACCATGACGGCAACACCTATCGTGCGGTCTATACCGTACGTCTTGGCGTTGCAGTGTATGTCTTGCACTGCTTCCAGAAGAAGTCCACGGCGGGCATCAAGACGCCCCAAACAGACATCGCACTGGTGCGCAATCGATTGAAGCTTGCACAGGCCCACTCAGAAGGAATCCAGACATGAGCGAAATCGAACAAGGCAGCGGCAATGTCTACGCGGACCTCAACTACCCTGATGCGGACGAGATGCTGGTCAAGGCACGCCTGGCGAGCAAGATCTGCAGCATCATCAAGGCCCGTCATCTGACCCAGATGCAAGCCGCACAGATCCTTGGCCTGCCCCAACCTAAAGTCTCGGAAATGATTCGCGGCAAATTCCGTGGTATCAGCGAAAGCAAGATGATCGATTGTCTTGCACGCCTTGGGCGTGACGTGCAGATCGTAGTCAAGGCCGCGCCGCGGTCGCGACCTCAAGGACGGGTTGAAGTCATTTTCGCCTGAACAACACTCAAAGCCAGCAAACGAGAAACTCGGCTCATCCTGCGCTTTTCACGACATCGCCGTGTCCATCACCATCATCAGACAGAACCCGACACACAACCCCAGGCTCGCCAGGCGGTGATGCCCGTTGCTGCGTGACTCCGGAATGATCTCCTGGGTCACCACCAGCAGCATCGCCCCCGCCGCGCAGGCCAGGCCCAACGGCAGCAACAGTTCGGCAATGTTCACCAGCCAGGCACAGATCACCGCTGCCAGCGGCTCGACCAGCCCCGATGCCGCACCGATCAGAAACGCCTTGAAGCGCGGCATGCCCGCCCCTGCCAGCACCAGCGCAATCACCAGGCCCTCAGGCACATCCTGCAACGCGATGCCCATGGCCAGGCTATCGGCATCAGGCATCCCGCCACCGGCGGAAACCCCGATCGCCATGCCTTCGGGGATGTTGTGGGCAATGATGGCGATGACGAACAGCCAGATCCGCGCGGCGATAACCGGTTGCCGCTCACTGCCGACCAGGGCCTCCGGTGAAGCGCCGGAGACCTTGAGGTCGACCAGAAACAGACACAACGCGCCGAACAACAGGCCGCTGCTGATCACACCACCAGCGCCCCATGGGCTGAAGCCGATGGCCTGGGCCGCATCCAGCCCGGGAATGATCAGCGAGAATGCGGTGGCCGCCAACATCACACCAGCACCAAAACCGAGCAAGGTGTCGGCCACGGCCACTGGCATGTTACGGATTACCAGCACCGGCACCGCGCCCAAGGCCGTCCCCAATGCGCACAGTGCGCCGCCCTCCAGGGCTCGCAACATGCGCGGTTCCAGGTCCAGCCAGACGATGCCACGCGTCACCAGCAACGCGGTGCCGACCAGCAACAGCACGGTCCCAAGCGCCAGGCGGAACAGGCGCACACTGCTGACAGACATCACCTCGGAGCGCATACCGGTCAGACTCACTTCAGGGCTTCAAGGTAGCGGCGTTCCACTTCGGCCCAGTCGACCACGTTGTAGAAGGCGCCAATGTACTCAGGACGGCGGTTCTGGTACTTCAGGTAATAGGCGTGCTCCCAGACATCCAGGCCGAGGATCGGCGTATTGCCGTGCATCAGCGGGCTGTCCTGGTTACCGCTGCTCTCCACCACCAGGGTTTTCTGCGGGGTCACGCTGAGCCAGGCCCAGCCACTGCCGAACCGGCTCAGCGCGGCCTTGGTGAAGGCCTCCTTGAACGCCTCGAAACCACCAAGTTGCTCGTCAATGGCCTGGGCTACCTGACCCTCGGGTTGGCCACCGCCCTTGGGCGACATGACGGTCCAGAACAACGTGTGGTTGGCATGGCCACCGCCCTGGTTGACCACCGCCCCTTGCAGTTTCTCGGGCAGTTGCTTGACTGCGCCCACCAGTCGCTCCACCGGCCATTCGGCCCATTCGGTGCCCTCGATGGCGGCGTTGAGGTTGTTGATGTAGGTCTGATGGTGCTTGCTGTGGTGGATCTCCATGGTTTGGGTATCAATGTGCGGTTCCAGCGCATCGTAGGCGTAGGGCAACGCAGGCAAGGTATGTGGCATGTCAGTGGATTCCGTAGGCAGGTTTGCGTTCCGTGATGTCCGCGTGCGCGACCAGCTCGCTGGCTGCGGGCGCCTGGCGGTTCAGCAGGCGCTCGGTACGCGGGTATTGGCCGTACTCGGCGATGAAACTCAGCAGTTCGGTATAAGTGCGCCCGCTGTGGCGCAAGGCCGCGTCACGCAGGGCCTGGGGCAGGCGCGGATCCTGGCTGGCCTGGAGCAGCCGCTGGTGCGCCGCGCACAAGTAGTCGGCGCTTTCGTGCGGCTGGTTCAGGCGCAGGTGCAGGTCGGCCAGGTTGTGGTGGGCGATGACCAGTGCGGCCACCGCCTCGTCGACGTCATGCCAGCGCTCGAACAGCACCTGGGCCAAGGCCAGTGCTTGCAGGTAGTGCTCCCGGGCGTCGACCAGCTCGCCCTGCTCGAACAGGCGGTTTGCATCTTGGGTGGTGCGTTTCCAATGCTGCATGACGTGCCTCCTGGGCGGCCCGGGTTCAGATGCCGCCAGCGGTAAGTTTTTCCGGGTCCAGCAGCGCTTCGAGCTGGTCACGCGACAGGTCGGTGTGCTCCAGCGCCACATCGATGATGGGACGCCCTTGCTTGTAGGCGGTCTTGGCAATCTCGGCAGCCTTCAGGTAGCCGATGATCGGATTCAGCGCGGTGACCAGGATCGGGTTGCGCGACAGCGCCTCCTTGAGCTTGGCCTCATTGACCTTGAAGCTGGCGATGGCCTTGTCGGCCAGCAAACGGCTGACATTGGCCATCAGCTCGATGCTCTCCAGCAGGTTGCGGGCAATCACCGGCAGCATCACGTTGAGCTCGAAGTTGCCCGACTGGCCGGCCACGGCGATGGTCGCGTCGTTGCCGATCACCTGGGCGGCGACCATCGCGGTGGCCTCCGGGATCACCGGGTTGACCTTGCCCGGCATGATCGAAGAGCCTGGTTGCAGACCCTGCAGCTCGATTTCACCAAGACCGGCGAGCGGGCCGGAGTTCATCCAGCGCAGGTCGTTGGCGATCTTCATCAGCGCCACGGCAGCCGTCTTGAGCTGGCCCGACAGCGCCACCGCGGTGTCCTGGGAGCCGATCAGGGCAAACAGGTTCTCGCCGGGGGTGAACTCGACCTGGGTCAGGACGCTCAACTGGCGGGCAAAGCCTGCGGCGAACTGCGGGTGGGCATTGATCCCGGTGCCCACGGCCGTGCCGCCCTGAGCCAGCGCTTGCAGGCTCGGCAGCGTGGCTTCGATATGCACCTGGGCGCCCTTGATCTGGGCGGCCCAGCCACCGAGCACCTGGCTCATGCGTACCGGCATTGCGTCCATCAAATGGGTGCGGCCGGTCTTTACGTGCTTGTGCACCTCGACTGCCTTGGCCTCGATCACCTGGGTGAGATGGCGCAAGGCCGGCAGCAGCTGTTCGTGCAGGGCCAGGGCGGCGCTGACATGAATGGTGGTGGGGATGATGTCGTTGCTGCTCTGGCCACAGTTGACGTGGTCGTTGGCATTGACCGGCTCGCCCAGCACATGGCTGGCCAGGGTCGCGATGACCTCGTTGGCGTTCATGTTCGAGCTGGTGCCAGAGCCGGTCTGGAACACGTCCACCGGGAAGTGCCGGATGAAATCCTCGGCCAGCAACTGTTCCACCGCCTTGACGATGGCCGCGCCCTGCCCTGCGCTCAGCTGTTCCAGCTCGACGTTGGCCTTGGCCGCAGCGGCCTTGGCCAGCAGCAAGGCGCGGATGAACTGGGCCGGCATCGGCTTGCCGCTGACCGGGAAGTTGTCGACCGCGCGCTGGGTCTGGGCACCGTACAGGGCCTGGGCCGGCACCTGCAGTTCACCCATGCTGTCGCGCTCGATACGGGTATCACTCATCTTCAAGTCCTTGCATCAGTTCTTCGGGAGAAATCGACGGCAGCAGCACGCAATTGGCAAGCTGCATCGCGTAGGGCTGCCAACGCTGGTTTTGTTCGAGGCGGTCGAGATTGCGCAGGTCGAGCAGCGGCCGCCAGGCCTGGTCCAGGCACAGGCAGCGCCAGTGCCAGGGCAACATGCGATCGTTGGCGGTATCGAGCAGCAGACGCAAGGCGGTCAAGGCCACCGTCCATGGCGAGGTCTCGGTGCAGCACACCAGATAGCGGCCTTCGGCGAGGTAGTGCTCGATCAGGCGTGGCTCGTCGGGTTCCAGCGCGCAGCGGATGCGCCGGCTGAGCCAGCGCCAGTTTTCCAGGTAGGGCAGTTCGTGGAGGACGGTTTTCATGAACATCATCGCCGGGTTACTGGATAATGATATTCATTATTAAGTGATAAATAGAATCAGTTCAAGCTAGACGATAGGCAAAATAAACCCGGCGCGATGGCCGGGTTGGGGAAAATGGGAGTTACGGCGTGGGGGGGGGGGGGGGGGGGGGGGGGGGGGGGGGGGGGCTTGCCCCGCGATGTTCTTGGAGGGCATCGCGGGGCAAGCCCGCTCCCACGTCCTATCCCTACAGAGCGCCGATCAGCTGCCCGCCACCGTCATGCGCTCGATCAGCACCGAGCCGCTGTGGATATTGCTACGCGTCTCGATATCGCTGCCAATGGCGACGATCTGCTGGAACATGTCCTTCATGTTGCCGGCAATGGTCACTTCTTGTACGGCGTGCTGGATCTCGCCGTTTTCCACCCAGAAGCCCGCCGCACCCCGCGAATAGTCGCCGGTCACCATGTTCAGCCCATGGCCCATCAGCTCGGTTACCAGCAGGCCACGGCCCATGCGCCGGATCAGTGCGGCCTGGTCCTCGACGCCGTGGGTGACGAACAGATTGTGCACGCCACCTGAGTTGGCGGTGCTTGGCAAACCCAGCTTGCGCCCCGAATAGGTGCCCAGGATGTACGACACCAGCTCGCCTTTGTCGACGAACGGCTTGGCGTAGGTGGCCAGGCCATCGCCATCGAACGCTGCACTGCCCAGAGCACGCGGAATGTGTGGCCGCTCGTCGAGGGTCAGCCAGGTGGGGAACAGGCGCTGACCAAGGGTACCCTCGAGAAACGACGACTTGCGGTACAGGTTGCCGCCGGAAATCGCCGACAGGAAGCTGCCGAACAGGCCGCCAGCGAGCTCGGCCGAGAACAGCACCGGCACCTCGCAGGTGGGGACCGGGCGAGCACCCAGTCGGCTTGCCGCGCGCTGCGCGGCACGCAGGCCGATGCTTCGCGGGTCGGCCAGCAGCTGGCCCTGGCGATTGACGTCGTACCAGTAGTCACGCTGCATCTGCCCATCGGCTTCGGCGATCATCACGCAGCTCAGGCTGTGACGGGTTGAGGCATAGCCACCGATAAAACCATGGCTGTTACCGTACACCCGCACACCCTGATGGGTATTGAGCGTGGTGCCGTCGGCGTTGCTGATGCGCTTGTCGGCATCGAACGCCGCCGCCTCGCAGGCCAGCGCCATCTCGATGGCTTTCTCCGGTTCGATGTCCCAGTCATGGTAGAGATCCAGGTCGGGGATCTCACGGGCCATCAACGCGGCATCGGCCAGCCCCGAGCAGGCGTCCTCGGAGGTATGTTTCGCGATTGCCAGCGCGGCGGCGACCGTCTCGCGGATCGCCTCAGGGCCGCTGGCCGAAGTGCTGGCCGACCCCTTGCGCTGGCCCACGTAAAGGGTGATGCCGAACCCCTGGTCGCGATTGAACTCGACCGTCTCGACTTCGCGCTGGCGCACCGTGGTGGACAGGCCTTGCTCCAGCGACACCGCCACTTCGCAGGCGCTGGCACCCTGGCGGCGCGCCTCGGCGACAATCGCCTCGACCTGCTCCTGCAACGCCGGCAGGTCCTTGGGACCTACGCTCTGGACTGCACTCATGGTTTTCTCCACTGAAAATTCTGCGTACGGCTTGGGTCATTCTTCGACCGGGCCGGACAAGCGGCCCCCGACTGGTTATCATGGCGGCGATTTCCTGCGGACGGCCCCCATGGTTGATTCTTACGACGACGCCTTCGATGGCGAAAAAAGCAAAACCCAGATCAAGCGCGAGCTGCATGCGTTGGTCGAACTCGGTGAGCGCCTCACCACCCTCAAGGCCGACACCCTGGCCCGCCTGCCGCTGACCGACGAGCTGCGCAAGGCGCTGGACGAGGCCAGCAAGCACACCGCCCACGGCGCCCGCAAACGCCACATGTCGTTCGTCGGCAAGCTGATGCGCGTGCAGGACCTGGACGCCATCCATGCCGTGCTCGAGCAGATCGACAGCTCCAGCCGCCAGTACAACGAGCGCTTTCACGGCCTCGAGCGTTGGCGCGATCGCCTGATCGACGGTAACGACGAAGACCTCGAGCGCTTCGTCAACGAGTTCCCCGACACCGATCGCCAGCACCTGCGCTCGCTGATCCGTCATGCCCAGCATGAAAAGGCGCGGAACAAGCCGCCTGCCGCTGCGCGTAAAGTGTTCAAGTACATCCGCGACCTCGACGAGACCCAACGCGGGTTGCGCTGAGGCCATCGCGGGCAAGTCGCATCGGCGCACCGATGCGACTTGCCCGCGATTGAACATCACCCGCCGGTACCACCGACGGTGATCGCATCCAGCTTCAGGGTCGGCTGGCCAACGCCCACCGGCACCGATTGACCATCCTTGCCGCACGTGCCCACGCCGCTGTCCAGCGCCAGGTCGTTGCCGACCATCGACACACCGCGCATCGCTTCCGGACCATTGCCGATCAAGGTCGCGCCTTTTACTGGCGCGGTGATCTTGCCGTCCTCGATCAGGTAGGCCTCGCTGGTGGAGAACACGAACTTGCCGCTGGTGATGTCCACCTGGCCACCGCCAAGGTTGGCGCAGTAGATGCCTTTCTTCACCGACCGGATGATTTCCTCGGGATCGCTGTCGCCGGCACGCATGTAGGTGTTGGTCATGCGCGGCATCGGCAGGTGCGCGTAGGATTCGCGCCGGCCGTTGCCGGTCACCGCCATGCCCATCAGGCGGGCATTGAGCTTGTCCTGCATGTAGCCCTTGAGGATGCCGTTCTCGATCAGCGTGGTGCACTCGGTCGGCGTGCCTTCGTCATCGACGCTGAGCGAGCCGCGACGGCCTTCGAGGGTGCCGTCGTCGACGATGGTGCACAGGCTCGAAGCCACCTTTTCACCGATGCGCCCGCTGAACGCCGAGCTGCCCTTGCGGTTGAAGTCGCCTTCCAGGCCGTGGCCGACTGCCTCGTGCAGCAGCACCCCGGACCAGCCTGGGCCGAGCACCACCGGCAGCGTGCCGGCCGGAGCGGGAATCGCCTCGAGGTTGACCAGCGCCTGGCGCAGTGCCTCACGGGCGTAACCCATCACCCGCTCTTCACTGAAATAGCGATAGTCGGTGCGCCCGCCGCCGCCCTGCCCACCACGCTCGCGACGTCCGTTGTGCTCGACGATCACACTGACGTTGAAGCGCACCAGCGGACGCACGTCGGCGGCCAGGCTGCCATCGGCAGCGGCCACCAGAATGCGTTCCCACACCCCTGCCATGCTCACGCTGACCTGCTGGATACGCGGGTCGAGTGCACGGGTAGCGGCATCCACGCGCTTGAGCAGCTCGACCTTCTCGGCGCGGGTGAGTACATCCAGGGGATTGTCAGGCGCGTACAAAGCAGTCACGTCCTGACTGCGGAAGGCTTGCACAGTGCCGTTCTGCCCGGCGCGGGAGATCGAACGGGCGGCACGCGCCGCCGAAGTCAGGGCTTCGAGGTTGATCGCATTACTGTAGGCAAAGCCGGTCTTCTCGCCGGATTGGGCACGCACGCCCACGCCCTGGTCGAGGTTGAAGCTGCCCTCTTTGACGATGCCGTCCTCCAGTGCCCAGGTTTCCGAGATCTGGCCCTGGAAATACAGGTCGGCGGCATCGATGCCGGGACCGGCCAACTCGCCCAGCACCGTCTGCAAGCTGTCGAGAGTCAACCCGCCCGGGGCCAGGAGCTGCTCACTGACGGTGGATAACATCTGGCTCATAGTCACTCCGAGGTATGCGCAGGCCGCAAGGCGTCCTGCGAGAAAAAGCGCCGGTGCGTAGTTACCGGCATGCGCGCCCGGATGGACGCCTGTTCTTCGATATCGCGTGTGGCGAGCAACACCGCCTCGCCCCGCGCCTGTTGCGCGACGATCCGCCCCCAGGGGTCGACGATCGCCGCCTGGCCGTGGGTTTCCCGCGGCCCCGGATGCAGGCCGCCCTGGGCGGCCGCCAGTACATAGCACTGGGTCTCGATGGCCCGTGCGCGTATCAGCACTTCCCAGTGCGCCGCCCCGGTCACCGCGGTGAACGCCGCCGGTGCGCTTATCAGTTCGGCCCCGGCGGCGCGCAACGCGCTGTACAGCTCGGGGAAGCGCAGGTCATAGCACACCGACAGGCCCAGGCGGCCCACCGGTGTGTCGGCCACCACCACCCGACTGCCGTAGGCATAATCGTCCGACTCACGGTAGCGGCCACGGTTGTCGGCCACGTCCACATCGAACAGGTGCAGCTTGTCGTAGCGAGCAGCGATCTCTCCGTGCTCGTCGACCAGTAACGAGCAGGCATGGGCCTTGGCCTCCGGCTGGCCGACCGGCGGCAGCGGCAGGGTACCTGCGACTATCCATAACCTGAGGTCGCGAGCGGTGCGTTTCAACCATGGCAGGATCGGCCCCTCGCCCAGCGCCTCGGCCCTGCCGATGGCGGCGGCGTCGCGCCGGCCCATGGCCGCGAAGTTTTCCGGCAACACCGCCAGGCGCGCGCCTCCGGCTGCGGCCTGCTCGAGCAGCGCCGTGGCACGTTGCAGGTTGGCCAGCACATCGTCCTGGCTGACCATCTGGATCACTGCTGACGTCATGACCACCCCTGGGGTTACTTGTCGAAAGGTTTCACAAAGGTGATTTTAGGCTCTTTGACCGGACCCTCGACGCGATAATGCACGCTGGCGAAGCGCGCCACCCGGTCACCGATCAGACGATCGACGAGGAACAGCGCGCCACCGACCGCCGGCGCGCCAACAATCAAGGCGGCCAATGGCAGGTTGTTGGTGACCGGCAACGTCACCAGCAGCTTGGCGTCGACCCGGTCACGGACGAAGTCCATGGTGCCGTCGAGTTCGAAATTGCTCGACGGGCCGGTGACGGTGATCGGCTCCCGCGTCACGTAGACCCCTTCGCTGGCCACCAGCAGGCCTTTGACCCGATCGTAGGCCAGGCCCTTGCTGAACAGGTCGGAGAAGTCCAGGCGCAGGCGTCGGCCAATGGAGTTGAAGTTGAGCAGCCCGAACACCCGCAACGCCTGGGCGCTGCCCTCGACCTCGACGAACTGACCGCTGCGCAGCGCCGCGTCGAGGCTGCCGGAGTACCGGTTGAGGCTGACCCAGGCCGGCGAGCCCGGCCAGCGGCCATCCACGTCCATGCGGAAGTCGCGGCTGGTGACGGTGGGGGCAAAACCCCAGGCCTTGAGCACATTCCCCAGGTCCTTGCCGTCCACGCGGCCTTTGTACCAGCTGAACGTGCTGCCGGGCTCGCCTTCCCAGCCACCGCTGCCGTCGATATGCAGCCCCTTGAGGTCCAGGTCGATGTCGCTCATGGCCATGCCCCGTGGGGTCTGGCGCAGCTTCAGGGTGGCGCTGCCAAACAGGTCGTCGCCGCGGTACAGCTTGTCGATGGTCAGGTCCAGCGGCGGCGCCTTGCGCGGGTCGAACCCGGCCAATGGGTCCGGCGCATTCTCGGCCTGGGCCTCGTTCGGGTCGGCGGGTGGCAGGCGCAGGCTCTGCAGGCGGACAGTCATGGGCGCGGCCTTGGCATCGGGAATGCGCGCATTGCCGATGACTTCCTGGCTGTCCAGGCGCAGGTCCCAGGCCGGGCCACCACGCATCAGGCGGATCACCGCCTGGTTGAGGTCCATGCCGAACGCCTTGAGCTGGCCGATGCTGAGGTCAACGCTCTGCAGGTTCTGCCGGGCACTACCGCCCGGATCCTTGCCGGCAAAGCGCTCCATCTGTTGCTGCCAAGGGGCCAGGTCCAGCGTCTCCAGCCGGCCACGCACCCGCAGGCCCTGGCCAGACGGCAAGCTGGCCTCGCCCGTGCCCAGCAACAGCTCGCCACGCCCTTGGGCCAGCTTGTCGGCAGGCGCGGCATAAGCGAAGCGGGCCAGGTCCGCGTAGCTGCCATCGATGCGCCGTTCCGGGCCCTGCAGGGTCAGGCTGAAACGGCTGTCGCGGGTCTCTGCGGCGGCCTTGCCAAAAGGCGCCGGAAGATCGATGGCCAGGCCCTTGAGCGACGAATTGACGGTCAAGCGGTTGTCACGACTGCCCAGTGTTACTTGCACCTGATAGGGCAGCTCACCCGAGGCTGGCAACGGCTGCGCGAACTGCAACCAGTCGGTCAGGGCCTTGAGGCCGACCTGGCCATTGGCATTGATCCGGGTCTGGAGTTGCCCACCCTGCCCTTCGGCGGTGATTTGCGCGCTGACCGCCTTGCCAAAGGCGTGCAGGCTGATGTCCTTGCCGCTCAGGCCCTTGTCGAGATCGAAGGTGAAGTCACCCTTCAGCTGGCTCAATTCCAGGGCCGGGGGCGCCACTTTCAAAGTAGCGTCGGCTGTCGCGAAGTTCACCAGCACCTTGGGCCGCTGCCCATGGGCCAGGGGTACGTCGAGCTTGATCTTGCCCTTGAGCGGCCCCTCGCCTTCCCAACCGGCGAACATCTCCCCAGTGCCGATTGGCGCTTCCTTGAGGATCTTCAAGCCATCGCCGAGGCTGCCGTCGAAATTACCGTCGAGGATCAGGTGGCTGTGCTGGTCGCCTTCGACATGGGGAATATCGACGCTGACATCACTGACCTTGGTGTCCAGCAGCAGACCATGATGGGCCTGGATGCGCACACCGGTGTCTTCGATATACACATTGCCGTCGACCTGCTGCACCTGTGGCCAGCCTGGCTGGAAGTCCAGCGCGGCGTCATGCACCTTGAAGAACAGGCTGATATCGCGGGCATGGGGCGGCGCATTGTGATGCAGCGACCCCTGGTACTGGAAATAGCCCTCGTCGACATTGCCCTTGACGATGGCGCTGCGCAGCCATTCGTCCAGGGCGGGGCTGAGCACCTCGGGCAGGTACTTGGCGGTGTAGCGCCCGTCGCCTTCGGTAAGGCCGACGCGCAGGTCCATGTAGTCTTCGTGGCCCGGCTGCAGGTGGATGCGAATAAGGAAGTCCGCCGCGATCTTGCCCTCGTCGCCCACTACCTTGATGTAGGGGGCAACCAGGGTGAAAGCCTCCTTGTCCAGGGTCCAGGTCAAGCGCGCATTGGCTTTCGGGTAATGCCAGGGTTTGCCGAAGATCGGGTACAGGTGCAGCATGAACGCCTGGGTATCCAGGCGCAGCTCGCCATGCCCAAGGTCACCGCTGATCGCCCCGGAGACATTGCCCGCCGCCGGCGCGCCGTGATAGGCATCGAAACCGACCTTCTCCAGATTGGCGGCAAACTGCAGCCGTTGGTCGCCCTCGGCCTTGGGTCGGATGTCCAGGCGCACGTTGCGCAGGGCGCCGCTGACCTTGAGCGCATCGACCATGGTCATCAGCTTGTCCGGCAATGGCGCCAGGGCGTCGATCAAGGGCGTCAGCGGGGTCAGGTCGAGGCGGTCCGCCTGCACCTGCCAGCTTTCCTCGGCCGGGTTCTGGCCCGGACGCTGTGCCAGTTGCAGGTGCGACTCCCAACGGTTCTTGCCAAGGCTCATGGCCAGCGAGTCGACGACGACGTCGAAGCCCTGGTCCCGACGCTGGAACCAGGCCGACAGGGCCAGATTGTCCACGGTGATGGCCTTGCGCCCGGTGTAGGCGCCCTTGAGCTGCGGGGCATTGAGGCGAACCATCGCCTGCTGCAACTGCCCTTGCCGCCAGTCGATCCACAGCTCACCACCGGCGCGCAGCGCGCCGGCCTGCCATTGGCCCAGCAACTGCGGCGGCAGCCAGCGTGCCCAGTCGCTTTGCGGCAGGCTCAGGTAAGCCTGCACGCGCCCGTCGCGCCAGGCCTTGGCCGTGGCGCGGCTGTTCAGGCTCAAGGCCAGGGGCTGGCCGTCGGGCAGCGTGGCGCGCAGGTCGACGCTCTGGCGCGAAGCGCCTGCCTGCACGCCGAGGCTGACGTAGGTGAGGGTGAGGGGGTCTCGTTGCCAGGGCTGCAAGGTGACCTGGCTGTCGAAGACATCGATTCGGCCAAGCTGGCGTAGACGCTTGAGCGCATCGGCCGGATCGAGCGGCGCATCATCCTTGTGCGGCAGACCTTCCAGGGTCCAGTCGCCCTGCTCGTTCTCGCGCAGGATCAGTTGCAGCCCACTGAGCTGGATACGCGCCAGGCGCACTTCACGCGCCTTGAGACTGGCCCACAGGTCAGGCACCAGCTTGACGTCGTCCAGGCGCAGCGCCGCAGCGCCTTCGCCCAGTTGCAGGTCACGTACACGCAGTACAGGCGCCAAGCCACTCCAGCGCCCTTCGAGCGCACCGACGTGCACGGGCATGCCCAAGGCCTGTTCGGCCTTGAGTTCGGCGTCTGCACGGTATTCGGCGACCAGGGGAACCAGTTGCCGACCGAGGCTGACATACAGCGCCACCAGCACCGCCAGCAGGGCGCAGATAACCAGCCCCCAGCGGGTCAAGGCGCTCAGAACGCGGGTCAGACGTTCCATGGCCGAGGCCCTCCAAGTCGTCCCTTAACTATGGCCGGTGTAAAGCGCTTTGCCAGCCCGTCCATGGGGCAACCGCTGTTAGAAGGGGTCAGAGCAGCACCACATCGTATTGTTCCTGGGAATACATGGACTCCACCTGGAAACGGATGGTTCGCCCGATGAACGCTTCAAGTTCGGCAACGTTACCCGATTCTTCATCGAGCAACCGATCCACCACCTTCTGGTTGGCCAGCACACGATAGCCCTCGGCCTGATAGGCACGGGCTTCACGAAGGATCTCGCGGAAAATTTCGTAACAGATCGTCTCCGGGGTCTTCAGCTTGCCACGCCCCTGGCACGCCGCACAGGGCTCGCACAACACCTGCTCGAGGCTTTCGCGGGTGCGCTTGCGGGTCATCTGCACCAGGCCCAGCTCGGTGATGCCGATGATGTTGGTCTTGGCGTGATCACGCTCGAGCTGCTTCTCCAGGGTACGCAGGACCTGGCGCTGGTGCTCCTCGTCCTCCATGTCGATGAAGTCGATGATGATGATCCCGCCGATGTTGCGCAGGCGCAGTTGCCGGGCAATCGCGGTGGCCGCCTCGAGGTTGGTCTTGAAGATGGTCTCTTCAAGGTTGCGATGGCCGACGAACGCACCGGTGTTGACGTCGATGGTGGTCATCGCCTCGGCCGGGTCGACCACCAGGTAGCCGCCGGACTTGAGCGGCACCTTGCGTTCCAGGGCCCGCTGGATTTCGTCCTCCACCCCATACAGGTCGAAGATCGGCCGCTCGCCGGGATAGTGCTCCAGGCGATCGGCGATCTCCGGCATCAATTCGGCCACGAACTGAGTGGTCTTCTGGAAGGTCTCCCGCGAGTCGATGCGGATCTTTTCGATCTTGGGGTTGACCAGATCGCGCAGGGTCCGCAGCGCCAGGCCAAGGTCTTCGTAGATGACCACGGGCGCTCCGCAGGTCTTGATCTGCGAGCCAATCTGCTCCCACAGGCGGCGCAGGTAGCGGATGTCCTGGAGGATATCTTCCGCGCGGGCGCCCTCTGCGGCGGTGCGCAGGATGAAGCCCCCGGCATCCTTCATGTCTTCCTGGGCCATGCAGTCGGTGACCACCTGTTTGAGGCGATCGCGCTCGGCTTCTTCCTCGATCTTGAGCGAGATGCCGACATGACTGCTGCGCGGCATGTACACCAGGTAGCGCGACGGAATCGACAGCTGGGTGGTCAAGCGTGCGCCTTTGCTACCGATGGGATCCTTGGTGACTTGCACCACCAGCGCCTGGCCTTCGTGGACCAGTGCGGTGATGGTCTCCACGGCCGAGCCTTCGCGCTGGGAAATCTCCGAGGCATGGATGAACGCCGCACGCTCCAGGCCGATATCGACGAAAGCCGCCTGCATGCCCGGCAATACCCGCACTACCTTGCCTTTGTAGATGTTGCCGACGATGCCACGGCGCTGGGTGCGCTCTACATGCACCTCCTGCAGGACTCCGTTCTCCACCACCGCCACGCGTGATTCCATCGGGGTGATGTTGATCAGGATCTCTTCACTCATGGCGCGCTCTCGTCAGTGGTCTGGGGTAATGATGGATTGCTGCGGCGTGGCTGGCTAGCGCTGTGCGAAACCCTCTTGCAGTTGCCAACATGGCACGCCGAATTGCTCGAGCAGTTCGGCGGTTTCACTCAGGGGCAACCCGACCACGGCCGAGTAGCTGCCCTCGATGCCGCTGACGAACACTGCGCCCAGGCCCTGGATGGCATAGCCGCCGGCCTTGTCGACAGGTTCACCGCTGTCCCAGTAGCGCAGCGCCTCCTCGAAGGAGATGGTACGAAAACGCACGGTGGTGCTGACGCAGCGGCTGATACTGCGCTGGCCATCGGTCAGCGCCACGGC
Organism: Pseudomonas sp. FW305-96; assembly: GCF_058783825.1. Taxonomy (NCBI): domain Bacteria; kingdom Pseudomonadati; phylum Pseudomonadota; class Gammaproteobacteria; order Pseudomonadales; family Pseudomonadaceae; genus Pseudomonas; species Pseudomonas sp. FW305-96. The sequence goes on along the minus strand of NZ_JBYSYW010000016.1, from coordinate 88,002 downwards.
GGTGAGCACCTGGTGTTCGCGCTTGGACAGGTCGCCGAGCATGGCCAAGGCCTGCTCGCGATTCTCCGGCTTGCCAAGGATCTGGCCATCGAGCACCACGGTGGTGTCGGCGCCCAGCACCACCCCTGCCCCATCCGTGTGGGCGAAGCCCGCAACGGCCTTGGCCTGGGCCAGGCGCTCGACGTAGGCCGCCGGCGCTTCGCCCGGCAACGGGGTTTCATCGATGGGTGCGCTGACGACTGTGAACGGCACACCTATCTGGTTCAGCAGTTCACGGCGGCGTGGCGAGCCGGAGGCCAAGTACAGCTGGGTCATGTGGACATCTCCCTGTCAGTGGCGGCGCGTCAGTGAATATGCAGGCGACGGCGCAGGCCGCGCAGGGCAAAGCTGACCCACGGCCAGAGCAAGGCGCTGATCACCGCCGACCAGACCAGGGCCAGGGTTGGCAGGCGATTGCCGGTCAACGCGCTGAGCCACAGCTGGATCAGTTGGGCGATACCGAAGATCACCAGGATCACCAGGCTCTGCTGCCACATGGGGAACATGCGCAGGCGCTGCTGCAACGAAAGCACCAGGAAGGTGATCAAGGTAAGGATCAGGGCGTTCTGGCCAAGCAGGGTGCCGTACAGCACATCCTCGGCCAGGCCAAGCAGGAACGCGGTGGTCATGCCGACCTTGCCCGGCACCGCAAGGGTCCAGAAGGCCAGCAGCAGCGCCAGCCACATGGGCCGGAACACTTCCATGAACTGCGGCATGGGCGAGACGCTGAGCAACAGGCCGATGGCGAAGCTCAGCCAGATGGCCCAGCCGTTTCTGCTACGGGTGCTGGCCATTATTGTCTCCGGGGTTGGGTGTTCGCAGGCGCCGGGGGCACCGCTGCCGGGCTTGCCGCAGGCGCCGCAGTCGCTGGGGCCGCGCCGGGCACAGGCTGAACCGCGCTACCCGCCGCAGATGCAGCCGGCGTGGCCGGTGCCTGGCCGTGGCCAGCGCCTTGACGGTCGGCCTCTTCCTGGGCGATCGCCGCCTCGGTGGCGCGTTCCTCGGGCGTGCGCCGGTCACTGAACACCAGCAGCATGTAGCGGCTGCGGTTGAGCGCGGCAGTTGGGATGGCACGGACGATGGCGAACGGCTGGCCGGAGTCGTGGATCACTTCGTTGACCGTGGCTACCGGATAGCCCGCCGGGAAGCGCTGGCCCATGCCCGAACTGACCAGCAGGTCGCCTTCCTTGATGTCGGCGGTGTCGGCCACGTGGCGCAGCTCCAGGCGCTCCGGGTTGCCCGTGCCGCTGGCAATGGCGCGCAGACCGTTGCGGTTGACCTGCACCGGAATGCTGTGGGTGGTGTCGGTGAGCAGCAGTACCCGCGCGGTGTAAGGCATCAGCTCGACCACCTGGCCCATCAGGCCGCGGGCATCGAGGACGGGCTGGCCGAGAAACACGCCATCGCGCTCGCCCTTGTTGATCAGGATACGGTGCGTGAACGGATTGGGATCGACCCCGATCAGCTCGGCGACCTCGACCTTCTCATTGACCAGCGCCGAGGAATTTAGCAACTCGCGCAGGCGCACGTTCTGCTCGGTCAGGGCGGCCAGCTTCTGCAGGCGCCCCTGCAGCAGCAGGGCCTCGGTCTTGAGTTTCTCGTTCTCGGCGATCAGCTCGGTGCGGCTGCCGAACTGGCCTGCCACGCCCTGCCACGTGCGCTGCGGCAGGTCGGTGATCCAGTAGGATTCCATCAGCACCAAGCCCATCTGGCTGCGCACCGGCTTGAGCAGGTCGAAACGCGAGTCGACCACCATCAGCGCGACCGACAGCACGACCAGCACGAGCAGGCGAACGCCCAGCGAGGGGCCCTTGGAGAAAAGCGGTTTAATGGGCCGTTCCTCGTGGACGACTCAGGAGGTCATTGGACATGGGGCAATGCACCGGCCTGCTGCGGATTGACGGAAAAGGCGCCCGGGCGGGCGCCAGCACAGCGCTTACAGGTAGCACTGTGCGTGTCACCTGTAAACCTGGGCATACACTACTGCACCAGCGATCACTCGCTGGAGAGCAGGTCCATGGCGTGCTTGTCCATCATCTCCAGGGCACGGCCACCGCCGCGGGCGACGCAGGTCAGCGGGTCTTCGGCGACGATCACCGGCAGGCCGGTTTCCTGGGCCAGCAGCTTGTCCAGGTCGCGCAGCAGCGCACCACCACCGGTCAGCACCAGGCCGCGCTCGGCGATGTCCGAGGCCAGCTCCGGCGGCGACTGCTCCAGGGCGCTCTTGACTGCCTGGACGATGGTTGCCAGCGATTCCTGCAGCGCCTCGAGCACTTCGTTGGAATTCAGGGTGAAGGCACGCGGCACGCCTTCGGCCAAGTTGCGGCCACGGACGTCGACTTCGCGTACTTCGCCGCCCGGGTAGGCGGTACCGATTTCCTGCTTGATGCGCTCGGCGGTGGATTCGCCGATCAGGCTGCCGTAGTTGCGGCGCACGTAGGTGACGATGGCTTCGTCGAAGCGGTCGCCGCCGACGCGCACGGATTCGGCGTAGACCACGCCGTTGAGCGAGATCAGGGCGATCTCGGTGGTACCGCCACCGATATCGACGACCATCGAGCCGCGGGCCTCTTCGACCGGCAGGCCGGCACCGATGGCGGCAGCCATGGGCTCTTCGATCAGGAATACTTCACGGGCACCGGCACCGAGGGCCGATTCACGGATGGCGCGGCGCTCGACCTGGGTCGACTTGCACGGCACGCAGATCAGCACGCGAGGGCTGGGCTGCAGGAAGCTGTTCTCATGCACCTTGTTGATGAAGTACTGCAGCATTTTTTCGCAAACGCTGAAGTCGGCGATCACGCCGTCCTTCATCGGACGAATGGCAGCAATGTTGCCGGGGGTGCGGCCCAGCATGCGCTTGGCTTCGGTACCGACTGCGACGACGCTTTTCTGGTTGCCGTGGGTACGGATGGCAACAACCGAGGGCTCATTCAGGACGATACCGCGCTCACGCACGTAGATAAGGGTGTTGGCAGTACCCAGGTCGATGGACAGATCGCTGGAAAACATGCCACGCAGTTTCTTGAACATGGGAAAGTGACCCTGGGGAAAGCGTGGGTAAAAAAGTGCGGCAAACTCTAACAATGGCAGGGATTTTGGGCAAGGAGCCAATATGTTAAATTGGTTGTTTTTCCGAGCATGCCTGCCGATGTTCGCGGCCCTTTGACCGCCAGAATGCCGGCATGTTCCTCATCTGCGGACCCATTCCGTTTTTCGTTTCCCTGGAGATCCCCATGGCGCTTCAACGCTCCGACGTGGAAAAGATCGCCCATCTGGCCCGCCTGGGCCTGAATGAAGGCGAATTGCCACGCACCACCGATGCCTTGAACAGTATTCTCGGGCTGGTCGACCAGATGCAAGCCGTCGACACCTCTGGCATCGAGCCCCTCGCCCACCCGCTGGAAGCCACCCAGCGCCTGCGCCCCGACCAGGTCACCGAAAGCAACCAGCGCGACCGCTACCAGGCCGTCGCCCCGTCGACCGAGAACGGTCTGTACCTGGTTCCGAAAGTCATCGATTAAGGGATAGCGCCTGCCATGCATCAACTCACTCTGGCCGAAATCGCCCGCGGCCTCGCCGACAAGTCGTTCTCCTCGGAAGAGCTGACCGGCGCCCTGCTGTCGCGCATCAAGCAGCTCGACCCGCAGCTCAACAGCTTCATCACCGTCACCGAAGCACAGGCCCTGGAGCAGGCGCGCGCCGCCGACGCCCGCCGTGCCTCTGGTGAGACCGGCGCGCTGCTGGGCGCGCCGATCGCCCACAAGGACCTGTTCTGCACCAACGGCGTGCGCACCAGCTGCGGCTCGAAGATGCTCGACAACTTCACCGCGCCATACGACGCCACCGTGGTCGCCAAGCTGGCCGAAGCCGGCATGGTCACCCTGGGCAAGACCAACATGGACGAATTCGCCATGGGCTCGGCAAACGAGTCCAGCCACTACGGCGCGGTGAAGAACCCATGGAACCTCGAGCACGTGCCCGGTGGTTCGTCCGGCGGCTCGGCCGCCGCGGTGGCCGCGCGCCTGCTGCCGGCCACCACCGGCACCGACACCGGCGGTTCGATCCGCCAGCCGGCCGCGCTGACCAACCTCACCGGGCTCAAGCCGACCTATGGCCGCGTATCGCGCTGGGGCATGATCGCCTACGCCTCGAGCCTCGACCAGGGCGGCCCGCTGGCCCGCACCGCCGAAGACTGCGCCCTGCTGCTGCAAGGCATGGCCGGTTTCGACGCCAAGGACTCGACCTCGGTCGACGAGCCGGTGCCGGACTTCAGCGCCAACCTGAACGCCTCGCTGCAGGGCCTGCGCATCGGCCTGCCCAAGGAATACTTCGGCGCCGGCCTCGACCCGCGCATCGCCGACCTGGTCCAGGCCAGCGTCAAGGAGCTGGAGAAGCTCGGCGCGGTGGCCAAGGAAATCAGCCTGCCGAACATGCAGCACGCCATCCCGGCGTACTACGTGATCGCCCCGGCGGAGGCCTCCTCCAACCTGTCGCGCTTCGATGGCGTGCGCTTCGGTTATCGCTGTGAAGATCCGAAAGACCTGACCGACCTGTACAAGCGCTCCCGTGGCGAAGGCTTCGGCGCGGAAGTGCAGCGGCGCATCATGGTCGGCACCTACGCCCTGTCGGCAGGCTACTACGATGCCTACTACGTCAAGGCGCAGCAGATCCGCCGCCTGATCAAGAACGACTTCATGGCCGCGTTCGCCGACGTCGACGTGATTCTTGGCCCGACCACGCCGAACCCGGCCTGGAAACTTGGCGCCAAGAGCAGCGATCCGGTCGCTGCCTACCTGGAAGACGTCTACACCATCACCGCCAACCTGGCCGGCCTGCCGGGCCTGTCGATGCCGGCCGGCTTCGTCGATGGCCTGCCGGTGGGCGTGCAACTGCTGGCCCCGTATTTCCAGGAAGGCCGCCTGCTCAACATCGCGCACCGTTACCAGCAAGTCACCGACTGGCACACCCGCGCCCCCAACGGCTTCTGAGGAGTTCACACATGCAATGGGAAGTTGTGATCGGGCTGGAGATTCATACCCAGCTCGCCACCCAGTCGAAGATCTTCTCCGGCAGCGCCACCACCTTCGGCTCCGAGCCGAACACCCAGGCCAGCCTGGTCGACCTGGGCATGCCCGGCGTGCTGCCGGTGCTCAACCAGGAGGCCGTGCGCATGGCGTGCATGTTCGGCCTGGCGATCGATGCCGAGATCGGGCCGCGCAACGTGTTCGCGCGCAAGAACTACTTCTACCCCGACCTGCCCAAGGGCTACCAGATCAGCCAGATGGACCTGCCGATCGTCGGCAAGGGCCACCTGGACATCGCCCTGGAAGACGGCACCATCAAGCGCATCGGCGTGACCCGCGCGCACCTTGAAGAAGATGCCGGCAAGAGCCTGCATGAAGACTTCAACGGCGCCACCGGCATCGACCTGAACCGCGCCGGCACCCCGCTGCTGGAGATCGTCTCCGAGCCGGACATGCGTAGCGCCAAGGAAGCCGTGGCCTACGTCAAGGCAATCCACGCCCTGGTACGCTACCTGGGTATCTGCGACGGCAACATGGCCGAAGGCTCGCTGCGCTGCGACTGCAACGTGTCGATCCGCCCGAAAGGCCAGACCGAGTTCGGCACCCGCTGCGAGATCAAGAACGTCAACTCGTTCCGCTTCATCGAACGTGCGATCAACAGCGAGATCCAGCGCCAGATCGACCTGATCGAGGACGGCGGCAAGGTGGTACAGGAAACCCGCCTGTACGACCCGAACAAGGACGAAACCCGCTCCATGCGCAGCAAGGAGGAAGCCAACGACTACCGTTACTTCCCCGACCCGGACCTGCTGCCGGTGGTCATCGAGCCCGGCTTCCTCGACACCGTGCGCGCCGCCCTGCCGGAGCTGCCACCACAGAAGGTCGAGCGCTTCCAGAGCCAGTACGGCCTGTCGGCCTATGACGCCAACGTGCTGGCCTCCAGCCGCGAGCAGGCCGACTACTTCGAACAGGTGGTGAAGATCGGCGGCGACGCCAAGCTGGCCGCCAACTGGGTGATGGTGGAACTGGGCAGCCTGCTGAACAAGCTCGGCGTCGAGATCGACCAGTCGCCGGTCAGTGCCGAACACCTCGGCGGCATGCTGCTGCGCATCCGTGACAACACCATCAGCGGCAAGATCGCCAAGACCGTGTTCGAGGCCATGGCCGCTGGCGAAGGCGATGCCGACAGCATCATCGAAAGCCGCGGCCTCAAGCAGGTCACCGATACCGGCGCGATCGACAAGATGCTCGACGAGATGCTCGCCGCCAACGCCGAACAGGTCGAACAATACCGCGCCGCCGATGAAGCCAAGCGCGGCAAGATGTTCGGCTTCTTCGTCGGCCAGGCGATGAAGGCGTCGAAAGGCAAGGCCAACCCGGGGCAAGTGAACCAATTGCTCAAGGCCAAGCTCGAAGGGTGATCCTGATCGCGGGGCAAGCCCGCTCCCAGATCGCGGGAGCGGGCTTGCCCCGCGATGATTCGAAGTGACAGCGGAGCTTCCGAATTGCTCAAGCGTTCCCTCACCACCCTCGCCCTCTTTACCCTCCTGGCCGGCTGCGCCAGCCATGACATCGACCCTCGCGGCTACGACCAGAGCGGCACCGCCTCCTATTACGGCTCACGCCACCATGGCAAACGCACGGCCAGCGGCGAGCCCTTCAACCAGCATGGCCTCACCGCCGCCCACCGCAGCCTGCCCTTTGGCAGCCGTGTGCTGGTCACCAACCTGGCCAACCAGCGCAGCGTGGTGGTACGCATCAACGACCGTGGCCCGCACACCCGCGGCCGGCTGATCGACCTGTCACGCGCCGCCGCAGAAAAAATCGGCATGCTCCGTAGCGGAACCGCGCGAGTCCGGGTACAAGGTCTGAGCGATTGACCTGACTGGAGCCCTCGCCATTTTCGACCTGGCCACCCTCCCCGCCTTCAGCCTGCTGCAACTGGGCCTGGGCTTGCTGCTGATGATCTTCGGTGCCGAGCTGCTGGTACGCGCCGCCCTGCGCCTGGCCGGCCGCCTGCACGTGCGCCCGCTGATCATCGGCCTGAGCCTGGTCGCCTTCGGCAGCACCGCGCCACAGCTGACCGTGAGCCTGCAAGCCGCCTACCAGGGCGCGCCGGATGTCGCGGTGGGCAGCGTCGTGGGCAGCAACATCTTCAACGTGCTGGTGATCCTGGGCCTTGCCGCACTGATCATTCCGCTGCGTGTGTCACGCCAGCTGGTGCGCCTGGATATCCCGCTGATGATCCTCGCCAGCGCCCTGGTCTACCTGCTTGCGCTCAACGGCGAACTGGGGCGGCTGGAAGGCGGCCTGCTGCTGCTCGGCCTGGGCGGTTACCTGGCCATGCTCTGGCACCAGTCGCGGCACTATGCCCGCACGTACCCGGCGCCACGCACCGAGCACGCCAGCCCGCTGCGCTTCTGGAGCGGGGCGCTGCTGCAGATCCTCATGGGCCTGGGGCTGCTGAGCCTGGCGGGCCACCTGGTACTGGAGGCAGCGGTCGAGGTGGCGACCGACCTGGGCCTGTCCGAACGCATCATCGGTCTGACCGTGGTCGCGGTGTGCACCTCGCTGCCGGAACTGGCTGCCGCGCTGATCGCGGCCCTGCGCGGCGAACGGGAAATCGCCGTGGGTACGGTGATCGGCAGCAACCTGTTCAACCTGCTGGCGGTGCTGGGGCTGACGGCAGTGACCACCCCCGCCCCCTTGTCGATTTCACCCAATGCACTGGACTTCGACCTGCCGGTGATGCTCGGCGTCGCCGCGCTGTGCCTGCCGGTGTTCTATTCCGGCTACCGGGTTACCCGCGCCGAAGGCCTGGTGTTCCTGTGTCTTTACCTGGCCTACGGCCTGCACGTGGTGACCTTCACCACCGGCCTGCCTTTGGCCGGACGCCTCGAACAGCTGATGCTGTTCTATGTAATGCCAGTGCTCGGGGTCGTACTGCTGTACACCACGGTCCGCGCCTGGCGCCGCCAACACTAAGGAAAACAACATGGCTGACAAGAAAAAGACCGGTGAAAGCATCCGTCGCCAGGTAATGGGCGATGCCTTCGTCGATCGCGCCCTGGGCAACGCAACGGCGTTCACCCAACCGCTGCAGGACTTCGTCAACGAACATGCATGGGGCAGCGTCTGGGCTCGCGACGGGTTGCCGCTGAAGACCCGCAGCCTGATCACATTGGCCACCCTGACCGCGCTCAAGTGCCCGCAGGAACTCAAGGGCCACGTGCGTGGGGCGTTGAACAATGGCTGCACGGTCGAGGAGATTCGCGAGGCGCTGCTGCATTGCGCGGTGTATGCCGGGGTGCCGGCGGCGATCGATGCGTTTCGCGCGGCGCAGGAAGTGATCGACAGCTATCAGGCGAGCACCGCGAATTAAACGGCAAAACGCCAGAGGCTCATGGAGATCCCCTGGCGTACGTCAAGACCACCTGCCTCAACCCACCGGCCGCAGGCCCTGGCTCATCCCGAACAGAAACAGTAAAAGATCATGATCCGGCTGAGCCTGCGCCTGGTCAGCCTTCACCACACGAGGCAATGGGCACTGCCCACCCTCCCCGGCCTTGCTGAACACCGTGGGCCGCGGCTGCTCCCAGGCTGCCGCCGCAGCGGTGGTCACCGCCAACGCCGCAACCAGGAACAAAGCTCGAGCTATTTCTAGTTTCATTGCTCTAAACCTTTGACAGCGCTGCCAAACGCCATTTGGTAAAAGTAGAGCAAGGTCTGCCACTCCGCCTCATTGAACGACGAGTGGCGGCGCAATTGACGCAGGTCGTTGTACGCCGCTCGCTGGCAACTGATCCGTCGCCGACATTTCTCCAGATCCAGCAACGCGACCTCCACCCGCGCCTGCTCCCCCTCGCCAAGTACCTTGACGAACACATGCTTGCCGTACAGGCAGCCATGCTGCCAATGCCCCAGGTGCATGCGCGCCAGGTTGTCGGCCAGATCCTTGAGCATGCGCTCGTGCACCGCCTGCGGATAATGCTCGCGAGCTCCCGAGGCATGCCAGGCATCGAGATCGATAAAGCCATCGAGTGCCTCGCTGACCAGCAACGCACGCCACTGGTGATCGGCGTCACGCTCGGCACCGGCATAGACGATACGCGGCACCCGCACGCCCAACTGCTCGAAACTGTGCAATGCGTCGAGTTCGCGCAACACCGTGGGGCGCCCGAAAGGATGCAGGAGGCTGCGGTAGATATGCCCGACCTGGCGTTTGGCATACAGCATATGGCCATGGTCATCGCTCAGCCGCTGCACACCGCTTTCGCCACCACGCCGCTGGTTGGGTTCCTCGACCCATTCCCCTTGCTGCTGCCAGTAATAATCGAACTGCCTGGAATGATGCTGGGCTACCGCCATGACTCTTTACCCCTTGCGCAATACGTACACTCGCCACATGGCATAGAACGGCAGAAAGTCGAGACGTTCCTGAATTCTGAAGCCTGCTGAGGAAAACTCTTCTTCCACTGTAGCCGCAGGTAACACAAATCGGTTCTGGTAGCTGTCCTGCGTGGCCTTGGCACTGCGCCGCGTTTCGAGCTTGCGCCGGCGCCAGGCCTTGAAATTGCCATCCACCCACAGCGACAGGATCACGCTGTCGCGGCTAACCCTTTGAAATTCCGAGAGAATTGTCTTTCGATGCGCAGGATCGCCAATGTGATGGAACAAGCGCATGCAGAAAATGCTGTCCACCGAGTTGTCCGGCAGGTCAATGGCAAAGGCGGAAGTCTGCAAGGGCCGTACCCGTGCGACGACTTCTGGCGGTTGTGCCGCACAGGCTGTCTCGATCATCGCGGCGGAGTTGTCTGCACCGATGATCACCCGGTTGGCCTTTTCCGCCAGCAGCGGCCAGAAACGCCCGGCGCCACAAGGCAGGTCGAGCACCAGCCCGGGCTCGCCGGCCAACGCCAGGGCGCGCCGGGCCAGCTGCTCGTCGCGCTGGTGGGAAAGGCGTCGAGCCAGGCCATCCTGGTGCTTGAGGAAGTACTGGCGGGCATGATCCCGATCGTACTTGTCCGAGAATTCGAGTTTGATGGGGCTACGCATTGAGCATCTCCTGACTCCAGTGCGCCCACCTTAGGCAGTTGGGCGTTGGCGTCAGGTCATGCCGATGTGAAAAATCTGTAGGAAAGCTCCGCAGGTGTTACCGGACGTTAATCCGGATCCAATATCCCGCCATGCCCTTCGCCATGCGCCATCGGGGTGCCCTGGCTCAGATCGACCTGGAAACGACAGCCGTGGGGCAGCGTCGCCGTCAGGGTCACGCGCCAGCCCTGGTCGTCGCAGATGCGCTGGACCAGCGACAGGCCCAACCCCAACCCCTCGCCCCGACGCTCATCACCGCGCACGAACGGCCGGAACATCGCCTCGCGCTGTTCTTCGGGAATCCCCACGCCACTGTCTTCCACACTGAAGCCATTGGCTTCCAGGCTGAGGCGGATGTATCCACTGTCGGTGTAGTGGGCGGCATTGCGCAGCAGGTTGCCCATCACCGACTGCAGGAAGGTGGCGTTGTACAGCACCGGGCTGGCACTGACCTGGCCATCGTAGTAAAGCGCCAGGCCTTTCTGCTCGACGGTATCGCGCCATACCCCGATCAAGTCGTCACCCACCTCGCGCAGGGTCGCCCGCGAAGCGACTGCACCTTCATCGCGCTGGGCCCGGGCAAGCATCAGGAAGGTTTTCACCAACTCGCGCATCTCCTCGGTCGCCCGGGCGATACGTTCGACCTGGCTGCGCGCGCGGCTCTCGAGGTTGGGGTTTTCCATCAGCAGCTCGCACGAGGTGGCCAGGACCATCAGCGGCGTACGCAGCTCGTGGCTGACATCGCTGGTGAACAAGCGCTCACGGGTCAAGGCATCACGCAGGCGCCCCAAGGTATCGTCGAAGGCGACGGCCAACTGGCCGACCTCATCCGCGGCATAATCCGGTGCCAATGGCGGTGCCAATCCCAACAGCTGATCACGGTGACGGACCTGGCGCGCCAGCCGGATCACCGGCGCCATCACCCGCCGGGCCAGCAACCAGCCGAGAATCACCGCCAGGGCCAGGCTGAGCACGAAGCCGACCACGACAACGGCGAACAGCACCCGCTCGCGCTCCTCGAAATCGCTCTGGTCCTGCAACAGCACATAACGTCGGCCATCGACGATCTCGACCATGGCGTGGTACGAGAGCTGGTCGCGAAACACTTCGTGGAAGCCGGCGTCCAGGTGGCGCAGGTCCTTGGGCAGCTCGAAATCGTCTCGCCCGCCACTGAAGTAGAACAACTGGTCGGGGCGCGGCCGGTGGCTCCAGTCGCTGACACTGTCCATGCGCAACAGGCGCTGCAGGTCGCCACCGAGCACCGAAGAGATCAACCGCTCTTCGACCAAATGCACCGTGGCGACAATGCCAAAGGCAAATGCCCCGGCCACCAGCGCGCTCATCAGCGCAAACGCGATGATGATGCGCTGGGCAAGGCTCTGCTTAAACTCCATCGCGGCCCTCGGCGAGGCGATAGCCGACGCCATGGACGGTATGCAACAGCGGTCTTTCGAAGGGTTTGTCGATGACCTGGCGCAATTGGTGGACATGGCTGCGCAGGCTGTCGCTGTCCGGGCAGTCATCGCCCCACAGCGCCTCTTCCAGCACCTCGCGACGCAGGACGTGGGGGCTCTTCTGCATCAGCACGGCGAGCAGCTTCAGGCCGACGGGGTTGAGCTTGAGCAGGCGGCCCTGGCGGGTCACCTCCAGGGTGTCGAGGTCGTAGCTCAGGTCGGCGACCTGCAAGGTGCGCCGGCCGCCCCCCTGGGCACGCCGCAGCACCGCCTCGATGCGCGCGGCGAGCTCCGACAACGCGAACGGCTTGAGCAAGTAGTCGTCGGCCCCTGAGCGGAAGCCCTGCAGGCGGTCGTCCAGCTGGTCGCGGGCGGTAAGCATGATCACCGGGGTGTCGCGGCGGGCATCCTCGCGCAGGCGCTTGCACAGCGTATAGCCGTCGATGCCCGGCAACATGATGTCGAGCACGATCAGGTCGTAGTGTTCGGTCGCGGCCAGGTGCAGGCCGGACAGGCCATCCTGGGCACAATCGACGGTGTAGCCCTTCATGCCGAGGTAGTCGGCCAGGTTGGCCAGAATATCGCGGTTGTCTTCAACCAAAAGAATGCGCATCGAGATCTCCTGTGCGGCGCTTCGCCGGGCGCGGCAGGCGCAGCTTACGGCCATTTGCCCGCATGGTGCCATGCCCTGGATCGAAATCACCGGACTTGACGGTTTTTTCACCGATCATTCACGAACACAGGATAGCGGCCCAACGACAATGCCCCGTCTCTTACACCTTCTGGAGTCACCATGCAGGCTAGCGTCCCCCCTCGCCCGATCAATTTTTGGCTGTACCTGGGCATCCCATTCATCACTGTCATGACCCTGGTCCTGCTGGAGTGGACCTCGCTGGACATGGACCTGGCCAACCTGTTCTACGACCCGGCCGCCGGCGCGTTCATCGGCCGCCACAGCTATGTGCTGGAGAATATCCTGCATGACCGCGTCAAGCAGGGTGTGATCCTGTTCGGTCTACTGGCAGTGGCCGGGTTCGCCCTGAGCTTCTTCTGGAGCCGCCTGCTGGGCTGGCGCCGCGAGTTGGGCTGCCTGGTACTGGCGCTGGCGCTGTCGACGGCCTTCGTCACGCCGCTGAAGAAGGTGACCCAGGTGCAATGCCCGTGGAGCCTGACGCAGTTCGGTGGCAAGGAGACCTACAGCAAGTTGCTCGAAGCCCGCCCGGCTACCGACAAGCCTGGGCTGTGCTGGCCCGGAGGGCATGCGGCGACCGGGTTCTGCCTGTTTGGCCTGTTCTTCATGCTGCGTGACCGCAAGCCCCGCATGGCACGGGTCGCGCTGGCAGTGGCCTTCGTCGCCGGCTCTGTGCTGTCGATCGGGCGGATGATGCAGGGCGCGCACTTCCTGTCGCACAACGTATGGACGGCGGTGTTCTGCTGGCTGATCGGGCTGGGGTCGTACTACCTGGTGCTGTATCGCCGAAACCGCTGCGAAACACCAGCGGCCGAACACAGCGCTGCCTGATTAACCATCGCGGGGCAAATCTGGCAAACGAAAAAGCCCCGCACTAGGCGGGGCTTCTTCTTGGTACCGGGGGTAAGGCTGGCTTACATCATGCCGCCCATGCCGCCCATGCCGCCCATGTCAGGCATGCCAGCAGCTGGCTTGTCTTCCGGCAGGTCGGCAACCATGGCTTCGGTGGTGATCATCAGACCACCGATCGAAGCTGCGGCTTGCAGGGCCGAACGGGTGACCTTGGCTGGGTCCAGGATGCCCATCTCGATCATGTCGCCGTACTCGCCGGTAGCGGCGTTGTAACCGAAGTTACCCGAACCTTGCTTGACCTTGTCAGCGACAACGCTTGGCTCGTCGCCGGCGTTGGCAGTGATCTGGCGCAGCGGCGCTTCGACAGCGCGACGCAGCAGGGCAATACCGACGTTCTGGTCTTCGTTGTCGCCTTTGAGGTCAACGATGGCAGCCAGGGCGCGTACCAGGGCAACACCACCGCCAGGCACCACGCCTTCTTCAACGGCTGCGCGGGTGGCGTGCAGGGCGTCTTCGACGCGGGCTTTCTTCTCTTTCATCTCGACTTCGGTGCCAGCACCGACCTTGATCACGGCAACACCGCCAGCCAGTTTGGCCAGGCGCTCTTGCAGCTTCTCACGGTCGTAGTCCGAAGTGGTGTCGGCAACCTGGGCACGGATCTGGGTGACGCGAGCCTGGATGTCGGACTCTTCGCCAGCACCGTCGATGATGGTGGTGTTTTCCTTGGACAGGATGACGCGCTTGGCGTTACCCAGGTGTTCCAGGGTGGCGGTTTCCAGGGACAGGCCGATCTCTTCGGAGATCACGGTGCCGCCGGTCAGGACAGCGATGTCCTGCAGCATGGCCTTGCGGCGATCGCCGAAGCCTGGCGCCTTGACCGCGGCGACCTTGACGATGCCGCGCATGTTGTTGACGACCAGGGTAGCCAGGGCTTCGCCTTCGACGTCCTCGGCAACGATCAGCAGCGGGCGGCCGGCCTTGGCAACGGCTTCCAGAACTGGCAGCAGCTCACGGATGTTGGAGATCTTCTTGTCGACCAGCAGCAGCAGGGCGCCTTCCAGCTCGGCAACCATGGTGTCCGGCTTGTTGACGAAGTACGGCGACAGGTAGCCGCGATCGAACTGCATGCCTTCGACGACGGACAGTTCGTTTTCCAGGCCCGAGCCTTCTTCAACGGTGATCACGCCTTCCTTGCCGACTTTTTCCATGGCTTCGGCGATGATTTCACCGATGGAGTTGTCGGAGTTGGCGGAGATGGTGCCGACCTGGGCGATGGCCTTGGAATCGGCGCATGGCTTGGACAGGTTCTTCAGCTCAGCGACGGCGGCGGCGGTGGCCTTGTCGATGCCGCGCTTGAGGTCCATCGGGTTCATGCCGGCAGCAACGGCTTTCAGGCCTTCGTTGACGATGGCCTGGGCCAGTACGGTAGCGGTGGTGGTGCCGTCACCGGCAGCGTCGTTGGCCTTGGAAGCAACTTCCTTGACCAGCTGGGCGCCCATGTTCTCGAAAGCGTCTTTGAGCTCGATCTCTTTGGCGACGGAAACGCCGTCCTTGGTGATGGTCGGCGCGCCGAAGCTCTTGGCCAGGACCACGTTACGGCCTTTCGGGCCCAGGGTCGCTTTTACCGCGTCAGCCAGAACGTTGACACCAACCAGCATTTTCTTACGGGCGGAATCGCCGAATTTTACGTCTTTAGCAGCCATGATCGTTTAATCCTTGGAATTCTTTGGAGTAACGGGAAGTCGGGGAAATCAGCCTTCGATAACAGCGAGGATTTCGTTCTCGGCCATTACCAGCAGGTCTTCGCCATCGACTTTCACGGTGTTGCTGCCCGAGTAAGGGCCGAAAACCACTTTGTCACCCACTTTCACGGCCAGCGCGCGTACTTCGCCGTTGTCCAGGATGCGACCGGTGCCGACGGCAACGACTTCACCGCGGTTTGGTTTTTCAGCGGCCGAACCCGGCAGGACGATACCGCCAGCGGTTTTCGATTCTTCTTCGCTGCGACGGATGACGACGCGGTCATGCAGAGGACGAAGCTTCATTGTCGATCTCTCCCAAATTGTGGTTTTCATCGGCCGGTGTCAGCACCGGCGGGTTGATTCGATCCGGCGTTGCCGGGGGTGGCCCGCAAAGGGCGAACCACCTGTGTCATGTCTGGTGTCGCCACCAGAAACCTTGCGGTGACCACATACATGAGGCCGGGATATTCGATTACAAGGCTTGCTACAGAAAAATTTTCATAAGGTGTAAGAGTCATCGTGGGAGCGGGTTCGCCCTGCGATCAGGGCGACTCCCCCATCGCGGAGCAAGCCCACGCATGAACACGCGTTACTTGTCGCGACGCTCGTACTCGCCCTCGATCACGTTCGGACGGTGGCCGTCATCGCGGGGCTGGGCCTGGAACGGATCATCCTGGAACGCCCGCTGACGCAGGGCCTGCTCTTCGGCGCGGCGGCGCAGACGGCCGGCCACCAGGCGGCGGGTGAACGGCAGCAGGCACAGCAGGCCCAGCACGTCACTGATGAAACCCGGCAGCAGTAACAGGCCGCCACCGACGGTGAGCATCAAGCCCTGGAACATGTCCTCGGCCGGCAGTTCGCCGCGCTGCAGGCTCTCCCGGGCACGCAGGGCGGTAGCCAGGCCGGCCACGCGCATCACCAGCACACCCAGGGCGGAACCGGCGATGATCAGCAGCAACGCTGGGAAGAAGCCAATGGCGGCGCTGACCTTGACGAAGACGAACAGCTCCAGCACAGGAAAAATAAGAAACAGCAGTAGAAAAGCACGCATCAAGGGTTCCTCGGCGGAAGAGAATCTTCCTGTAAGACCATCAGATGGATGCCTCGACGCCTGTTTTCAACCCTCGACTTGCGTCGCATCCGGCCATTTTTCAGCGCGCGCCAGCAAAACCAGAGCCTCGCGGACTTGTGTCGGCGTATTGCAAGTAGCTGGGAAAGGCAGCCAGTAAATGCCCTGACCAATACGCAGGTGCATGCCCTCGCTGTCGATACCGACCATGTGCGCCGAACGCGGCAGCCCCGACAGTTTTACATAGTGTTCAATGGCATTGGCATGGTCGTCATTCATATGCTCAATCATGCTTTTTTCGACCTGGCCCGCAAACGGATTGGCCAACGTCACCTGATCGAGCCAGTGGATCGCGCCGAAACCACCGATGTAACGGTGGCGTACCGGCTCAAGCACCCAGAAGTCGAAATCGTGGGCCTTGTGGTAGTTCGCAGATTCGGGGAAATACCGGTAGTACCGGCTTGCAGCAGCCTCGATGGCGGCATCGTCAGTGAGTTTGCGCGCCTGGGCCATCACCGTCAGGCGTCCGACTGCCTGGACATCTTCGGCGTCGCGCTCACCTACCAGCAGCGAACACTTGGGGTCTTTCTGCAGGTTGTGGGTGTGCTGGGCGATGCGGCTGATGAGGATCAGCGGATGGCCGTCGGCGTCGAGGCAATACGGCACCACCGAGCCGAAGGGGAAACCGGGCATCGATTTGGAATGCGTGGAGAGGACGCCGCGGTATTCCTTGAGCAGCAGTTCCCGGGCGGGGCGAAGGGCGTTGGTACTCACTGTAGGGCTCCTGGCGGCGGACTGGATGGGTGACAAGATAAGCATTATCACCCACCACTGCCACTGAGTATGCTGCGCAGACCATCGCCGGCTCCCACAGGAGTCGAAGTGCCCCTGTGGGAGCCGGCTTGCCAGCGATGGGGCGTGCAGCGCCCATGCGATCTACCAGGTAACGCCGAAACCGGCGGTATAGCGGGTCTTGTCCAGGTCGCTGTCGCGGGTGCCCTTGATCAGGTCCTTTTCCGCCTTGAGGTTGAGCGAAGCCCACTCGGTCACCTTGTAGCGCAGGCCCATCTCGGCATCGAGCGAGTAGTCGGCCACGCCGCCCAGTGGCTTGCCGAATTCGCCATTGGTGAAGAATTCGACCTTCTTGCCGATCAGGTAGCGGTTGTAGTCCCACTTCACCGCGGCGGAATAGAAGTTGTCCTTGCCACCGTCGCGGTACTCGAAGTCGGTGCGGTTGATCAACGAGCCCAGCGAGAACGCGCCGAGCTCGTCATCCCAGAACTGGTAGCCCGGGCCGGTACCGACGGTGCGCTGGCGGGCCAGATCCTCGATATGGTCACGCTTGTATTCCAGGCGCCCCTGCCAGAACCACTTCTCGGTTATGAAGCGGTCCAGCGCGTACTCGGCGCTCCAGTTGTTGGTGGTGGTGACGTCGTCCTTGGTCTCGCGGTTGTATTCGCCCTCGGCGTTGTGCCGCCAGCGGCCATGGCGGGCGGTGGTCTTGAAGCTGACGTCATAGTCGTCGGTGTTGTTCTCGGCGCGCTTGTAGTCCATCGCCACATCGACGTTGCCCTTCCACAGGAAATCCTCGAGCACCGGACGCGGCTTCATGATCTGCTCGATGCTGGCCAGCTCGACGGTCTTCGGTGCCTCGCCGTTGGCCAGGGTCACCTTGCCGGGTTCGGCGGCCTTCAATGCCTTGGCCTTTTCGCCGCTGTAGGCATCTTGCTTGACCAGCAGCTCCTGATCGCTTTCCAGCGTCTGCACCTGTTTCCAGTCCAGGGCGATCGAACCGCCATAGGGGGTCTCCAGCAGCAGCTTGCCGCCGTCGAAGACTTTGATCTTGCCGCTCAGGCGGTCACCGTTCTTCATCCACACGGTGTCGGCGAGCACGGGCGTACAAAGGGACGCAGCGATGAGGCACAGCAGGGTTCTAGAAGACATAAGCGCAATATGGGTTCGATTCGACGAAAAAGCCGGGCATTATCCAGATACCGACAACCTGAGCAAGGACAGACCCAGACCATGCCGATGAGTTCCACTCGCATTTGCCGGAACCTTCTGTCCGGTTTCATCTGCAGCACAGGGATCTTCTGATGTCCGCCCTCGATCCGCCCGCTGCGCAGGATGCACAAGCCCGACGAATGGCACTGTATTCCGTCCTCGGCCAGGTACCGCCGGGGAAGGTCGTCAGCTACGGACAACTCGCCGAGCTTGCAGGCCTTGGCCGCGCGGCGCGGTGGGTAGGACGCACACTTTCGCAGCTACCCCAGGACACCCGCCTGCCCTGGCACCGGGTACTGGGCGCGGGTGGCAGGTTGAGCCTGGCCCTGGGCACGCCGTCTGGCGACGAACAACGCGCCCGGCTGCGCGCAGAAGGCGTGAATGTGGCCAATAATCGTGTGGATATGGCGCGCCATGGCTGGCGTCCGATGGAGCACAGCGGTTAGAGTGCGCGCTTTGTTTTCGCAAACCTTGAGGCAGATGTTGGCCCATGCCCCGTAAAACCTGGCGCGCTGCGCTCGCTGCCTATGCCAGCCCGTCAACTCTGGTGCTTTTGCTGCTCGGATTCGCCGCCGGCCTGCCGTACATGCTGGTGTTCTCGACGCTGTCGGTGTGGCTGCGCGAAGCCGGCGTGGCCCGCGAGACCATCGGCTATGCCAGCCTGATCGGCCTGGCCTACGCGTTCAAATGGGTCTGGTCGCCGCTGCTCGACCAGTGGCGCCTGCCGCTGCTCGGCGGCATGGGCCGGCGCCGTTCGTGGCTGCTGCTGTCGCAGCTGCTGGTGGTGCTCGGGCTGGTCGGCATGGGCTTCTGCGACCCGCAGAAACACCTGTCGTGGCTGGTCGCCCTGGCGGTACTGGTGGCCTTCGCCTCGGCGACCCAGGACATCGCCGTCGACGCCTATCGCCTGGAAATCGCCGACGACCAGCGCCAGGCTGCCCTGGCTGCCAGCTACATGGCCGGCTACCGGGTCGCCGCCCTGCTTGCCACCGCCGGTGCGCTGTTCTTCGCCGAGTGGTTCGGCTCCACCGGTTTCAGCTACCTGCACGAAGCCTGGACCGGCACCTACGTACTCTTCGGCGTGCTGATGCTGCCGGCGGTGTTCACCACCCTGGTGATGCGTGAGCCCCCCGTCCCCCTGCGTACCCAGCTGTCGGCCGCGCGCTATGGCTTGATGCACCAGCTGGCGTCGGTGTTCGTGCTGATCATCCTGCTGGTCTCGGTACCGGCCAGTTTCACCCAGATGTTCAACACCGACTGGGGCAGCGTGGCGTTCGGCGACGCGACCCTGCTCGACCTGCTGCTCGAAGACCGCGCCTTCCTGCGCCTGATCCTCTATGTGCTGCTGACCTGGGCGTGCCTGTCGTCCCTTGGCCGTCGCGGCCTGGCGCCGGTGCTCACGCCAGTCAACGACTTCATCGTGCGCTATCGCTGGCAGGCCCTGCTGCTGCTCGGGCTGATCGCCACCTATCGCATGTCGGATACGGTGATGGGCGTGATGGCCAACGTGTTCTACATCGACATGGGCTTCACCAAGGACCAGATCGCCAGTGTCAGCAAGATCTTCGGCCTGATCATGACTCTGGTCGGCGCTGGCGCCGGCGGCCTGCTGATCGTGCGCTTCGGCATCCTGCCGATCCTGTTCATCGGCGGCGCGGCCTCGGCAGCCACCAACATCCTGTTCCTGATGCTGGCCGACATGGGCCCGAACCTGGAAATGCTGGTGGTCACCATCTCGCTGGACAACTTCAGTTCGGGGCTCGCCACCTCGGCCTTCGTCGCCTACCTGTCGAGCCTGACCAACCTGAAGTTCTCGGCCACCCAGTACGCCCTGCTCAGCTCGATCATGCTGTTGCTGCCACGCCTGATCGGCGGCTATTCCGGGGTCATGGTGGAGAAGTTCGGCTATCACGACTTCTTCCTGGTCACCGCCCTGCTGGGCGTGCCGACGCTGGTGCTGATCGCGCTGCACTGGCGCCAGGAAGTCGGTCGGGGAAAGCCGGCGCCGGTGGAGAGCCCGGCAGCTGAACAACACTAGGCCATTAGCGGCCTTATCGCGGGGCAAGCCCGCTCCCACGCATACTTTCTTTGGGCGCTGCGTGGGAGCGGGCTTGCCCCGCGATGCGTCTAGCCTGCAACCACCGCAGGGCGCCTGCCGATCACGAACCACAACGGCCACAGCGCCAACGCACCCGCCACGCCCGCGGCCAGGGCAAAATGCATCAGGCTGGCCCCGGCACCCAGCATCGCCAACACCGCGCCGCCCAGGCCCAGCAGGGCGATGGTGATCATCCCCAGCATCGCCGACACCAGGCCCTTGCTCTGCTCGCTGGAGAACAGCGTCATGCGGTACAGCACCGCGTTGGCAACGCCCAGGCCCAGCGCGTACAGCGACATGCCGGCCACCACACTGGTCACCGTCGGCCAGAACCAGGTGGCCGCGACCATCAGCGCCAGGCCCGCCAGGTAAGGCCACAGGGCGCCACGCACCAACGCCGGCAGCGGGTAGCGATCGGCGATGCGGTTGATGATCAGGTTGCCCAGGATCAGCCCGCCGAACACCGGCAGTTGCCACAATGCGTATTCCATCGTGCTCAGACCTTCATCATGGATCAGCAGCACAGGTGACAGGCCGATCCAGCCGATAAGGGGCAACCCCACCAGCCCCAGCGCCGCGCTACCGGCCACGAAACGACGGTTGCCCAGCAACTGACCGTAACCCGCCAGCAATGGCAGCAGGTGGATGGGCGTGAACGGCAGGCGCGAACCGTCGCGGCGCTCCACGCCCAGGGTTTCCGGCATCAGCCGGTAGAGCAGCAGCCAACACAGCACCGCGCCGGCGGCGAAGGCCACGAACAGCCAGCGCCAGTCCAGCCACTGCAGCATCAAGGTGCCCACCAGCGGGCCAAGCAACGGCGACAGCAGCGCGATGTTGGCCAGCAGCGCCATCATGCGCACCGCGTCGGCCTCGCTGAACGCCTCGTTGAGTGCCGGATAGCTGACCGTGACCACGAACCCCAGGCCGATGCCCTGCAACAGCCGCAACAGGTTGAACACACCGATATCCTGTGCCCAGAAGGCCGCCAGGCACGCCAGCCCGAAGAACACACAGCCCCCCAGCAACAGCGGGCGCCGGCCATAGCGGTCGGCCAACGGGCCGATCAGCCACTGCAGCAGCACGCCACCCAGCAGGTAGAGGTTGAGGGCATGGGGAATGTATTCGGGGCTGGCCTGGAGATCGCCGACCACTACCGGCATGGCGGGCATGACCGCGTCGCTGGCCAGGTAGGTCAACAGTTCGAACAGCGCCAGGGTCAGGCCGAACAGCAAGGCGCGCAGGGGGGTGATATACAGCAGAGGTTTCATGGCGAACATCAGGTTGGCAGGCAAGATCAGGGTGTATGCCAGATATGGCAGCGCCTGGCTGTGAACAAGTGTAAAAAACAGGGCCGCTTCGCGCCCCATCGCCGGCAAGCCGGCTCCCGCAGGTTGACCATTGACCCTGTGGGAGCCGGCTTGCCGGCGATGGGGCGCGAAGCGGCCCCGATTTCGCGGACGCTTATGTTACGCCACGGTCTCCTGCACCACACGGATCACCCGCTGCGGAAACGGAATGTCGATCCCTTCTGCCTTGAGCCGGTCGCGGGCATGCTCGTTGAGCATGAACATCACGTCCCAGTAGTCGGCGGTCTTGGTCCAGATGCGCAGCGACACGGTGATCGAGCTGTCACCCAGGGTCGAAATAACCGCCTGCGGCGCCGGGTCCTGCAGCACACGCGGATCCTGGGCCAGCTCCAGCAGTACATTGCGCGCCTTCTGCAGGTCGGCGTCGTAATCCACGCCCACGTCGAACACCACCTTGCGGGTCGGCTGACGGTTGGTGTTGGTGATGATGCCGTTGGAGAGGCTGCCGTTAGGCATGATCACGGTCTTGTTGTCGCCGGTGCGCAGCACGGTGTGGAAGATCTGGATGCTGTCCACGGTGCCACTGACACCTTGGGCCTCGATCCAGTCACCGATACGGAACGGACGGAACATCAGGATCAGCACACCGCCGGCGAAGTTGGCCAGGCTGCCTTGCAAGGCCAGGCCGATGGCCAGGCCGGCGGCACCGATGGCGGCGACGAACGAGGTGGTCTCGATACCGATCATCGACGCCACGCTGACCATCAGCAGCACCTTCAGCACGATGTTGGCCAGGGTGCTGATGAAGCCCTGCAGCGCGGCGTCGGCACGCAGGCCCACCAGCTTGCCAAGACGGGCACTGAGCTTGTTGATGATCCACCAGCCGATGGCCAGGGTCAGCAGCGCCAGCAACAGGCGGCTGCCGTACTCCATGATCAAGGGAACCCAGGTCTGCGATTGGCGAACCAGCTGATCGACTTCAGCGTTCAAATCCATGTTTATCTCCTGATGCCGAACGGCAAGTACACAGTGAAGCGGGCAGCGCAAAGCCAGCGGCCCGGACCCCGATGGACATCAATGCGCCATCAAGGTTCCGGGCCGCCGTGCGATCAGTCGCGGAAGTTGTTGAACTGCAGCGGCATGTCGAATTCCTTGGTGCGCAGCAAGGCAATGGCCTCCTGCAGGTCGTCGCGCTTCTTGCCAGTGACGCGAACCTGCTCGCCCTGGATGGCGGCCTGGACCTTGAGCTTGCCGTCCTTGATGGTGGCGACGATCTTCTTGGCCAGGTCCTTGTCGATGCCTTCGCGGAACTTGGCTTCCTGCTTCTTCTCCTTGCCCGAAGCGTAGGGATCCTTGGTTTCCAGGCATTTGACGTCGATCTTGCGCTTGACCAGCGCCAGGCGCAGGATTTCCAGCATGGCCTCGAGCTGGAACTCCTCCTCGGCGGTCAGCAGCACGGTCTGCTCCTTGTCCTTGAACTCGAAGGTGCCCTTGCCCTTCAAGTCGTAGCGACGGTCGAGGTCCTTGATGGCGTTGTCGACAGCGTTCTGCACTTCGTGCTTGTCCAGTTCCGATACCACGTCGAACGAAGGCATGGTTGATCTCCAGAAAAAAAAGCGCGCTCGGCCTGAAGATGGAGCGCGTCGGGTTTGATGGTTAAAATGCGGACTCATTATAACGGGTTGCGAAACGCAGATGAGCAGCACCTGGCATATTCTCGGCGCCGGCAGCCTCGGCAGCCTCTGGGCCTGTCGCCTGGCCCGCGCCGGCAAGGCGGTTCGCCTGATCCTGCGCGACCAGCAGCGCCTGGCCGCCTATGAACGCAAGGGCGGGCTGACCCTGGTGGAGCAGGATGCCCAGCACCACTATGCGATCCCTGCGGAGAGCTTCGACGCGCCCGGCCCGATCCATCGCCTGCTGGTCGCCTGCAAGGCCTACGACGCCGCGCCTGCCGTGGCGCGCCTGGCCCCCAGGCTGGCCCATGGCGCCGAGCTGGTACTGTTGCAGAACGGCCTGGGCAGCCAGGACGAGGTTGCCGAGCAGGTGCCCCACGCCCGCTGCATCTTCGCCTCCAGCACCGAGGGCGCGTTCCGCGAAGCCGATTGGCAGGTTCGCTTTGCCGGCCACGGCTTCAACTGGCTGGGTGATCCGGCCAGCCCCGGCATGCCATCCTGGTTCGACGACCTGCACGACGCCGGCATACCGGCCCAGTGGGCGCTCGACATCCCTGCTCGCCTGTGGCGCAAACTGGCGCTCAACTGTGCGATCAACCCGCTGACGGTACTGCACGACTGCCAGAATGGCGGCCTGCTCGGGTACCTGACCGAAGTCGACCCACTGTGCGACGAACTGGTCAACCTGCTGCACCGTTGCGGCCAGCCCGAAGCGGCCAGCGACCTGCACGAGGAAGTACAGCGGGTGATCCTGGCCACCGCGGCCAACTACTCTTCCATGTACCAGGATGTACGCCATGGCCGGCGCACCGAGGTCCACTACCTGCTCGGCCACGCCTGCCGCGCCGCTGGCCGACACGGCCTGGCAGTGCCGCAACTGGAACACCTGCACCGGCGCCTGGTCGATAACCTGCAGGCGCGTGGCCTGCGCAGCGACTGATTCTGCCCATTCATCGGATACGGACACCCTCAGACCCATGACCCTGCGTCAACGCCTGGAAAACCTACCGGTCGGGCAGAAGCTGCTGGCGGCCTTGCTGGTGCTGCTGGTGACCATCCTGCTGGTGGCCAACCTCGCCTTCATCAGCGCCGCTTACTGGATCACCCAGGAGAGCATGGCGCCCCAGGCTCTGCAGACCATCGGCAAGCTGGTGTCCAACCCGCAGCTGTCCTCACGGGCCGGCGACTCGCCGGAAGCCGCCACGGCGCTACTGAAGGAGCTCGACAGTTACTCGCCATTGCGCGCGGCGGCCATCTACGGCGGCGACGGGCGCCTGCTGGCGCAACTGCAACATGGCGAGCCGCTGAGCCTGCCCAAGCGCTACCGCAACATCGATGGCTGGCGCCTGATGGAGTTTCGCAGTACCCAGCTGATCCGCCTGCCACGCAACGCCGCGCCCCCCGCACACCTGCTGCTGGTGGCCAGCAGTGAACTACCCACGGCGTTCTACACCGGCACCCTCTCCGCCAGCCTGGCCATCCTGGTGTTCAGTGTGCTGCTGTGGCTGCTCATCGCCCGGCAGATCAAGCGCCTGATCACCCTGCCGATCAATCGCCTCGAAGAACTGACCCGCCAGGTCACCCGCGAGGAAAGCTATGCCCTGCGCGCCCAGCGCGGCAACGACGACGAAATCGGCGGCCTGGCCGAGGCGTTCAATACCATGCTGTCGCGCATCGAAGCCCGCGAGCAGCAGCTCAAGCGCACCCGTGACGAGTTCCAGGATGCCTATGACCAGGCCCAGGGCCTGGCCGAGGAAACCCGCCATACCAACCGCAAGCTGGAACTGGAAGTCCAGGTGCGCAGCAAGATCGAGAAAAAACTCACCGGTTTCCAGAACTACCTGAACAGCATCATCGACTCGATGCCCTCGGCGCTGATCGCCCTCGACGAACAGCTCTACGTCACCCAGTGGAACCATGAGGCCACGGTGCTCTCCGGGACACCGCTGGACGAAGCGCTGAACCAGCCGATCTTCCTCGCATTCGAGCCGCTCAAGCCGTTCTTGCCGCAGCTCAAGGAGAGCGTGGAGAAGCACCGAGTCGCCAAGGTCGAGCGCGTCACCTGGCCCAAGGGCGAGGACCTGCGCCACTACGCGCTGACCTTCTACCCGCTGATGGGCGGTGGCGGACGCGGCGTGGTGATCCGTATCGACGACATCACCCAGCGTCTGTCACTGGAAGAAATGATGGTGCAGTCCGAGAAGATGCTCTCGGTCGGCGGCCTGGCCGCCGGCATGGCCCACGAAATCAACAACCCGCTGGGCGCGATCCTGCACAACGTGCAGAACATCCGCCGCCGCCTGTCGCCGGACCTGCCGCGCAACCAGGAGCAAGCCAGCGAGCTGGGCATCGACCTGCCGGCCGTCAATCGCTACCTGGACAGCCGCGAAGTGCCACAGTTGCTCGACGGCATCCAGCAAGCCGGCGCACGGGCCGCCAAGATCGTCACCCACATGCTCAGTTTCAGCCGTCGCAGCAACCGTCAACTCGCCCCTTGCGACCTGCCGGCGTTGATCGACCAGGCGGTGGAGATCGCCGGCAACGACTTCGACCTGGCCATCGGCTTCGACTTCAAGGGCCAGGCCATCGTCCGCCAGTTCGACCCACAGCTGGGGCCGGTGCCCTGCACCGCCAACGAACTGGAGCAGGTGCTGCTGAACCTGTTGAAGAACGCCGCCCAGGCCATCCACCAGCGCCCGCAACCCAGCGAGCCCGGGCGTATCACCTTGCGCACCCGGCTCAACCCGCCCTGGGCAGAAATCCAGGTCGAGGACAACGGCGTCGGCATGCCCGAGACGGTGCGCAAGCGCACCTTCGAGCCGTTCTTCACCACCAAGGAGATCGGCCAGGGCACCGGCCTGGGCCTGTCGGTGTCGTACTTCATCATCACCAACAATCACAAGGGGCAGATGGAAGTACAGTCGACCCCGGGCCAGGGCACCTGCTTCACCCTGCGCCTGCCCCTGAACCAGGCCCAACCGGCCCCCCTGAACACGGAGACATGACATGGGCTATCGCCTGTCGAAGATCTATACGCGCACCGGCGACAAAGGTGAAACCGGCCTGGGCGACGGGCGCCGAGTGCCCAAGGACCATCCGCGCGTCGAGGCAATCGGCGAGGTGGACAGCCTCAACAGCCAGCTCGGCGTGCTGCTGGCAGGTCTGGCCGAGGCAGGGTTGGGCGAGCTGATCGAGGTGCTGGCGCCTTGTCAGCATCGGCTGTTCGACCTGGGGGGCGAGTTGGCGATGCCCACTTACCAGGCGCTGAACAGCGTTGAAGTGGAGCGCCTGGAGGCTGCGATAGACCGCTGGAACGACGAGTTGGGGCCACTGAAGAACTTCATCCTGCCGGGTGGGTCGGCACTGGTGGCCCAGGCGCATGTGTGCCGCAGCCAGGCGCGGGCGGCGGAGCGGCGGTGTCAGCAGTTGAATGCCATTGAGCCGCTGGAAGGGGCGGGATTGGCGTATATCAACCGGTTGTCGGATCTGTTGTTCGTGGCAGCGCGGATCATTGGGCGACGACAAGGCATTGCTGAAGTACTGTGGCAGGCGGCCGAGAAGCCTCAGGGCTGAAATCGCCGGGGCTGCTTTGCAACCCTTTCGCCGGCAAGCCGGCTCCCACAGTTACATCGCCGACCTTCGGTCAGTGGCAAACCTGTGGGAGCCGGCTTGCCGGCGAAAGGACCGCAAAGCGGTCCCTCTCACGAGTGACTCAAATCTCGGGCCAGAACGCCCGAATCCCCGCCACGCCCTGAGCACCGGCATCCCACGCCTGTTCCCGCTCACCCGGCCCGACCCCACCCAACAGGAACACCGGGCGGCTGATCGTGCCGATCAAGCGCTGCGCCTCATCCCAACCGAGCGGTGTGGCATCCGGATGCGTCTGGGTCGCCTGCACCGGCGACAGGGTGACGAAATCCACCCCCATCTGCTCGGCCAATGCCAGCTCCTCGGCACTGTGGCAGGACGCCGCCAGCCAGCGCTCCTTCGGGAATGGCCGGCCCTTGGCCGCGTACTTGCGCAACTGCGCGGCGGTCAGGTGCCAGCCGGCCGACGGGAAGTCGCCCAGCCATTCCAGCGGCCCCTTGAGCATGAGTTGCGCCTTGCCTGCGCACAGGCCAACCGCGTCGACCGCCACATCGCGGTACTTCGGGTCGTACATGTCCGGTGCCCGTAGCTGGATCAGCCTGATACCGCTGGCCACGGCCTTCTGGATACCTTTGAGCAACTCGGGCACTTCCAGACCGTCCGGGGTGATCAGGTATTGATCGGGCAAACGCGCGGCGGCGACGATCGGCTTGTTGGCCTCGGGGAACGCATACTGCCCCAGGTCACGCGGAGCCACCCACGCCAAAGGCTGCCCTTCTGCCCCATGTGGCTCACCGGTAAAGCCATCCACCTCTCGCACATCCAGCAACACCTGCTTGTCCGGGTAATCGTGGCTGACCTTGATCAGCGGGCGCGACCCCGTGACCTCGATACCCAGTTCCTCACGCAGCTCACGGGCCAGCGCCGCTTCGACGCCCTCCCCCGCTTCCACCTTGCCGCCGGGGAACTCCCACAAGCCGCCTTGATGCTGAGTATCCGCACGACGGGCGATCAGGATGCGACCATCGGCACCACGGATGACCGCTGCCACTACATGAATCCGCTTCACCCTTCACGCTCCGCCAGGCCAGCCTGCTGCCAGGCCTGGAAGGCCGGCCACTGGTAGATGGTTTCGATATAGGCGGCGGCCTCGGCCGGCACTTCGACGCGGTAGGTGCGCAGGCGCACGGCCACCGGGGCGAAGAAGGCATCGGCCAGGGTCGGCCGGCCAAACAGGAACGGGCCACTATCCTTGGCCACCAGGCGGCACTCGGACCACAGGGCGACCATGCGGTCGATGTCGACCTGCACATCCAGCGGCACGCTTTCCAGCGCCTGGTCGCGGGACAGGTCGAACGGCATGGCGCCGCGCAGGGCGAAGAAGCCGCTGTGCATCTGCGCGCAGGCCGAACGCGCCTGGGCACGGGCCGCGATGTCGTCCGGCCACAGGCATGCTTGCGGATGCTGCTCGTTGAGGTACTCGGCGATGGCCAGGGAGTCAGCGATGACGCCATGCTCGGTCTTGAGCAGCGGCACCTTGCCTGTGGCCGAGAACGCCAGCAGGCGCTGGCGGGTATCGGGCTGGTTGAGTTTGATCAGGGTTTCTTCGTAGGGCACGCCGGCCAGGTCAAGGGCCAGGGCGCCGCGTAGCGACCAGGAGGAATACAGCTTGTCGCCGATGATCAGGTGATAACTCATGGTTCGGCTCCATGTTGCGGGCAGTGTGCGGTAATCGCGGGCAAGCCCGCTCCCACCAAGCTGTGCGTGGGAGCGGGCTTGCCCCGTGATGGGTCAGGTGCGGTATTCGGCGTTGATCTTCACGTACTCGTGGGACAGGTCGGTGGTCCAGATGGTTTCGCTGCACTGGCCACGGCCGAGCTCGATGCGGATGGTGATCTCTTCCTGGGCCATCACCGCCGAGCCCTGCGCCTCGGTGTAGCTCGGGCTGCGCCCGCCTTTGCTGGCGATGCACACACTGTCCAGATACACGTCGATCAGGCTGACATCCAGTTCGGGCACGCCGGCGCGACCGACAGCTGCGAGAATGCGGCCCCAGTTGGGGTCGGAGGCGAACAGCGCGGTCTTGATCAGCGGCGAGTGGGCCACGGCATAGCCAACGTCCAGGCATTCCTGGTGGTTGCCCCCACCGTTGACCTGCACGGTGACGAACTTGGTGGCGCCTTCGCCGTCACGGACGATGGCCTGCGCCACCTCCATGCACACTTCGAACACCGCTTGCTTCAGTGCTTCGAACAGCGCGCCGCTGGCCTCGGTCACTTCCGGCACATCAGCCTTGCCGGTGGCGATCAGCATGCAGCAGTCGTTGGTCGAGGTGTCGCCGTCGATGGTGATGCGGTTGAACGACTTGTTGGCGCCGTCGAGCATCAGGTCCTTCAACACCGCCGGGGCGACCTTGGCGTCGGTGGCGATGTAGCCGAGCATGGTGGCCATGTTCGGGCGGATCATCCCCGCGCCCTTGCTGATGCCTGTGACGGTGATGGTCTTGCCGTCGAACTGGAACTGACGGCTGGCGCCCTTGGGCAGGGTGTCGGTGGTCATGATGCCGGTGGCGGCTTCGGCCCAGTTGTTTTCCGACAGGTTGTCCAGGGCGGCCTGCAGCGCGCCTTCGATCTTCTCGACCGGCAGCGGCTCGCCGATTACGCCGGTGGAGAACGGCAGGACCGACTCGGCCGGCACGCCGGCCAGTTCGGCCAGCCTGGCGCAGGTGCGCTCGGCGGCGGCCAGGCCCGGTGCGCCGGTGCCGGCGTTGGCGTTGCCGGTGTTGGTCAGCAGGTAACGCACGGTGCCCTGCACGCGCTGCTTGGAGAGGATCACCGGGGCCGCGCAGAAGGCGTTGAGGGTGAACACGCCGGCGACGCTGGAGCCTTCGGCGCAGCGCATCACCACCACATCCTTGCGCCCCGGGCGCTTGATGCCCGCCGAGGCGATACCGAGTTCGAAACCGGGAACCGGGTGCAGGGTGGGCAGGGGACCAAGACCAACAGCCATTAGAGCGCTCCTAGATAAATCGGTTGAGAACAAAAAGCGGGGCCGCAAAGCGGCCCCGGATGTGTCACGTTACTGCAGGTGGTTCAGATCATTCAATCTGACCATGGCAATGCTTGAATTTCTTGCCCGAGCCACACCAGCAAGGCTCGTTGCGACCGAGCTTCATGTCGTTGCGCACAGGGGCCGATGCGACGGCGACTTCAGCGCCCTCCTCGGCCAGTTGCTCGCCTTCCAGGCCTGGTGCGGCGGCGTGCTGGAATTGCATGCGGCTGGCCAGTTCCTCGGCCTCGCGGCGCAGACGGGCTTCTTCCTCGACCGGGTCTTCGCGACGGACCTGAACGTGCGACAGCACGCGGATGGTGTCGCGCTTGATCGACTCGAGCAGCTCCTGGAACAGGGTGAAGGATTCGCGCTTGTACTCCTGCTTGGGGTTCTTCTGCGCATAGCCGCGCAGGTGGATACCGTGGCGCAGGTGGTCCATGGTCGAGAGGTGGTCTTTCCACAGATCGTCCAGCACGCGCAGCAGGATCTGCTTCTCGAAGGTACGCAGGGCGTCGATGCCGGCCTGGTCTTCCTTCTCGTTGTAGGCGTCGGTGATTTCCTTGAGCAGCTTCTCGCGCAGGGTCTCCTCGTAGAGGTGATCGTCTTCGTCGAGCCACTGCTGGATCGGCAGCTTCATGGCGAAGTCGCTGGACAGCGAGGCCTCCAGGCCGGCCACGTCCCACTGCTCGGGCAGCGACTGCGGCGGGATGTGCTGGCTGATGGTGGCATCGAGCACTTCCAGGCGGAACTCGGCGATGGTGTCACCGATGTTCTCGGCCGCCAGCAGGCTGTTGCGCATGTGGTAGATCACCTTGCGCTGTTCGTTGGCCACGTCGTCGTATTCGAGCAGCTGCTTGCGGATATCGAAGTTGCGACCCTCGACCTTGCGCTGCGCTTTCTCGATGGCGTTGGTCACCATGCGGTGCTCGATGGCCTCACCGGACTGCATGCCCAGCGCCTTCATGAAGTTCTTCACCCGGTCGGAGGCAAAGATGCGCATCAGGCTGTCTTCCAGCGACAGGTAGAAGCGGCTCGAGCCGGCATCGCCCTGACGGCCGGCACGGCCACGCAGCTGGTTGTCGATACGGCGCGATTCGTGGCGCTCGGAGGCAATCACGTGCAGGCCGCCGGCCTCCAGCACCTGCTGGTGGCGCTTCTGCCAGTCGGCCTTGATCTGGGCGATCTGCTCGGCGGTCGGGTTGTCCAGGGCGGCGACTTCGGCCTCCCAGTTACCGCCCAGCAGGATGTCGGTACCACGACCGGCCATGTTGGTGGCGATGGTCAGGGCACCCGGCGCACCGGCTTGCGCGATGATCTCGGCTTCTTTCTCGTGGTACTTGGCGTTCAGGACCTTGTGGTCGATACCTTCCTTCTTGAGCAGGTTGGACATGTGCTCGGAGGTTTCGATGGTCGCGGTGCCGACCAGGACAGGACGGCCCTGGGCCATGCTTTCCTTGATGTCGGCAATGATTGCCGCGTACTTCTCGTCGGCGGTCAGGTACACCAGGTCGTTGAAGTCCTTGCGCGCCAACGGCTTGTTCGGCGGGATGACCATCACGTTGAGCGCATAGATCTGCGCGAACTCGAACGCCTCGGTGTCGGCGGTACCGGTCATGCCGGACAGCTTGGTGTACAGGCGGAAGTAGTTCTGGAAGGTGGTCGAGGCCAGGGTCTGGCTTTCGGCCTGGATGTTCAGGTTTTCCTTGGCCTCGATGGCCTGGTGCAGGCCCTCGGACAGACGGCGGCCCGGCATGGTGCGGCCGGTGTGCTCGTCGATCAGGAGGATCTGGCCGTCCTGGACGATGTACTCGACGTTGCGATGGAACAGCTTGTGCGCCCGCAGGCCGGCGTAGACGTGGGTCAGCAGGCCCAGGTTGTGCGCGGAGTACAGGCTCTCGCCCTCGGCCAGCAGGCCGGATTGGGTGAGCATGTCCTCGATGAACTGGTGGCCGGCCTCGTTCAGTTCGACCTGGCGGCTCTTCTCGTCGATGCTGTAGTGACCCTCTTGGGTCACCTGGCCTTCGACTTCCTCGATGTGCTGGATCAGGCGCGGGATCAGGCGGTTGATCTCGATGTACAACTTGGAGCTGTCCTCGGCCTGGCCGGAGATGATCAGCGGGGTACGCGCTTCGTCGATGAGGATCGAGTCGACTTCGTCGATCACCGCGAAGTTCAGTTCACGCTGGAACTTCTCGTCCTGGCTGAACGCCATGTTGTCGCGCAGGTAGTCGAAACCGAATTCGTTGTTGGTGCCGTAAGTGATGTCCGCGGCGTAGGCGGCGCGTTTCTCTTCCGGCGGCTGGAAGGCCGAGACGATGCCCACGGTCAGGCCGAGGAACTCGTACAGCGGGCGCATCCAGTTGGCGTCGCGGCGGGCCAGGTAATCGTTCACCGTGACCACGTGCACGCCCTTGCCGGACAGCGCGTTGAGGTAGACGGCCAGGGTACCGACCAAGGTCTTGCCTTCACCGGTACGCATTTCTGCGATCATGCCTTCGTGCAAGGTCATGCCGCCGATCAGCTGGACATCGAAGTGACGCATGCCCATCACGCGCTTGCCGGCCTCGCGGGCCACGGCGAAGGCTTCGGGCAGCAGTTGATCAAGCGTTTCGCCTTTGGCCAGGCGCTCCTTGAACTCTGCGGTCTTGCTCCGCAGCTGCTCGTCGGAGAGGGCCACCATCTTCTCTTCGAAGGCATTGACGGTGCTCACCGTCTTGAGCATGCGTTTGATTTCACGCTCGTTCTTGCTTCCAAAAAGTTTTTTTAACAAAGGCGCAAACATATCGGCAGGATCTTCCACACGTAGGGATGGAGGGCGGCCCCATGAGTCGCCCGTGCAGCCCAGAGGCCGCATGCGAACGAGCATTCTACCCGGAAACGATGGTGAGGAAAGTGGTGGATTTCCACGATGCTGGCACAGCGCTTTTAGGGGGCCTGACTAACATAGGGGCTTTTTGCGCAAGTTCAAGGTGCGCGCAGATGAAACGTATCGCGAATGACTTGCATCAAGATCCCAGCCAGCATGGCGGTTTGCACGTCGCGTGGGAGCGGGCTTGCCCCGCGATCAGGCGGCGCCTGTTAAACTGCCGGTCTAGCAACCCGCCGCGAACTTCCATGGCCTACAAACCCTCTTCCGCCCACCCGCCCTCGGCCCTGCTGCGCAAGGCACGCCCGCTGCGCCTGCTGCTGAACCAGGCCGAGCGCCTGGAGCACCTGCAGCGCCTGCTGGAAAGCCAGCTGCAGCCAGCCGCCCGCGAGCATTGCCACGTGGCTTCCTGGAAGGAAGGGACGTTGTTGCTGGTGGTTACCGACGGCCATTGGGCGACCCGCCTGCGCTACCAGCAGAAACGCCTGCAACGTCAGCTCATGGCCATGGAAGCCTTCGCCAACCTGACGCGCATACTGTTCAAGGTGCAACCGCCGCTGGTGGCAGCCAAACGCGAGGGGCAAGGGCCGGAGCTTTCGGAAACTGCCGCTCAGAGTATCCGAGGGTCGGCGGAAGGAATCAGTGACCCGCAGCTCAAGGCGGCGCTGGAGCGATTGGCGGCGCATGCTCAAGGGAAGGATAACGGCTGAGAGCGCTCGACTTGAACCTTGCATAGGTACTCGATATCCGCCACAACGCAGCTCTCGAACTGTTTGCCATCAGCCCAGATCCAAATCCCAGCCATAAAAAAGGCCACCCGAAGGTGGCCTTAATCACTAGAGAGAGTGTTCGAACTTACACAGCCGCAACAGGGCGCATGTACGAGATCGGTGCCGTGCTGGCATCTTCGAAGGTGACCACTTCCCAGGCGTCGGTTTCCGCAATCAGCTTGCGCAACAGCTGGTTGTTCAGCGCGTGTCCGGACTTGTAGCCCTTGAACTCGCCGATCAGGCTGTTGCCCAGCAGGTACAGATCGCCGATGGCGTCGAGGATCTTGTGCTTGACGAATTCGTCATCGGAACGAAGGCCGTCTTCGTTGAGCACACCGGTTTCGTCGACGACGATGGCGTTCTCGACACTGCCACCCAGCGCAAGGTTGTGCTTGCGCAGGTACTCGATGTCACGCATGAAACCGAAGGTACGGGCACGGCTGACTTCCTTCACGAACGAGGTGCTCGAGAAGTCGACGACCGCGCTCTGGGTCTGGCCCTTGAGGACCGGGTGATCGAAGTCGATCTCGAAGCTCACCTTGAACCCGTCGAAGGGCAGGAAAGTGGCGCGCTTGTCGCCCTCTTCCACTGTCACTTCACGCAGGATGCGGATGAACTTCTTCGGTGCGTCCTGTTCTTCCAGGCCGGCCGATTGGATCAGGAATACGAAGGGTCCGGCGCTGCCATCCATGATCGGCACTTCCGAGGCGGAGAGCTCGACGTAGGCGTTATCGATGCCCAGGCCCGCCATGGCGGAGAGCAGGTGCTCGACCGTATCGACTTTGACGTCACCGTTGACCAGCGTGGTGGACATGGTGGTCTCGCCGACGTTGGCCGCGCGCGCCGGGATTTCGACCACAGGGTCGAGGTCGGCGCGACGGAAGACGATGCCGCTGTCGACAGGCGCAGGCTTGAGGGTCAGGTAGACCTTCTCCCCGGAGTGCAGGCCGACGCCTGTGGCACGGATGGTATTCTTCAGGGTGCGTTGTCTAATCATGGCATTGGCCGCTTCAGCGCAAATTGCGAACAGGTATCAACAAAGGCTGGGGATGATAACAGACCCGGCCTTTGCTGAACACCAATCACCCTTATACCCCTGATAAATTCCATCAATCGGCCTGACGACGCAGGAACGCCGGGATATCCAGGTAGTCCAGATCATCCTGAGGGTTGAGTTTAGCGGCTGCCGCGGCACCTGCATGGGCCTGGTTGCGCATCACGGTCGGACGCTCCAGGTCACGGTAGTTGACGGCCGACTGCTCCTGGCGAACCGGGGCCGGGTTGGAAGCCTCGTACGCCTGCTGAGCGGTCTGCAGGGTGTTGTCGACCACCTTGACCGGTTTCTCGATGCGCGCGCCCAGGCCGGTGGCCACGACGGTCACGTGCAGCTCGTCGCGCATGTCCGGATCGATCACGGTGCCGACCTTGACCATCGCGTGGTCGGAGGCGAAGGCCTCGATGATGCTACCCACGTCGGAGTACTCACCCAGCGACAGGTCAGGCCCTGCGGTGATGTTCACCAGGATGCCGCGGGCGCCCTGCAGGTTGACGTCTTCGAGCAACGGGTTGCGGATCGCCGCCTCGGTGGCTTCGCGGGCACGGTTCGGGCCGCTGGCGCAACCGGTACCCATCATCGCCATGCCCATCTCGCCCATCACGGTGCGTACGTCGGCGAAGTCGACGTTGATCATGCCCGGACGCTTGATGATGTCCGAAATGCCGCGCACGGCGCCGGCCAGCACGTCGTCGGCCTTGGCGAAGGCGGACAGGAGGCTTGCATCCTTGCCCAGGATGGTCAGCAGCTTCTCGTTGGGGATGGTGATCAACGAGTCGACGCTTTCAGCCAGCATGCGGATGCCTTCATCGGCGATCTGCATGCGCTTGCGGCCTTCGAACGGGAACGGACGAGTCACCACCGCGACGGTGAGGATGCCCATTTCCTTGGCCACTTCGGCGATGATCGGCGCCGCGCCGGTACCGGTACCGCCACCCATGCCGGTGGTGATGAACACCATGTTGGTGCCCTGCAGCACTTCGGCGATGCGCTCACGGTCTTCCAGCGCGGCCTGACGGCCGACTTCCGGATTGGCGCCAGCACCCAGGCCCTTGGTCACACCAGTGCCCAGTTGCAGGATGGTGCGCGCGCCGATGTTTTTCAGCGCCTGAGCATCGGTGTTGGCGCAGATGAACTCCACGCCTTCGATGCTGCTCTTGACCATGTGGTTGACGGCGTTGCCGCCGCCACCGCCGACGCCGATCACCTTGATGACCGGACTTTGCGGGACGTTGTCTACGAGCTCGAACATTTTCCCTCTCCTTACAGTTCTCTAGTTGTCGCGCCTACCACTACTGCTTTGAAACTCAGAAGTTGCTCTGGACCCAACGCTTGAGTCGCTCAAGCACTGGCCCCTTGGGTTCATCGCCATAGCTGTTGTTGCTGCTGTTGCTGTTGCTGATACCGGTCAGGGACAGGTCCTCGGACTGCTTCTGCAGGCCGTAGGTGAGCAGGCCCACGCCGGTGGAATAGATCGGGTTGCGGACCACGTCGCTCAGCCCGCGGACGCTGTGCGGCACGCCCAGGCGTACCGGCATGTGGAAGATTTCCTCGGCCAGTTCCACGGCGCCTTCCATCTTCGCGGTGCCGCCGGTGAGGACGATGCCGGCCGGCACCAGGTCCTCGTAGCCGCTGCGGCGCAGTTCGGCCTGGATCAGGGTGAACAGCTCGTCGTAACGCGGCTCCACCACTTCGGCCAGGGCCTGGCGCGACAGCTCGCGCGGCGGGCGATCACCCACGCTCGGCACCTTGATGGTCTCGCCGGCGCCGGCCAGCTTGGCCAGGGCGCAGGCGTAGCGGATCTTGATTTCCTCGGCGTACTGCGTAGGCGTACGCAGGGCCATGGCGATGTCGTTGGTGACCTGGTCGCCGGCGATCGGGATTACCGCGGTGTGGCGGATCGCACCTTCGGTGAAGATGGCGATGTCGGTGGTGCCGCCACCGATGTCCACCAGGCACACGCCCAGCTCCTTCTCGTCGTCGGTCAGCACCGAGTAGGCCGAGGCCAGCTGTTCAAGGATGATGTCGTCGATTTCCAGACCACAGCGACGCACGCATTTTTCGATGTTCTGCGCCGCGTTCACCGCGCAGGTAACCACGTGGACCTTGGCTTCCAGGCGCACGCCCGACATGCCCAGGGGCTCGCGCACGCCTTCCTGGTTGTCGATCACGTAGTCCTGCGGCAGGGTGTGCAGCACCCGCTGGTCGGCCGGAATGGCCACGGCCTGGGCGGCATCGAGCACGCGCTCAAGGTCGGCGGTGCTGACTTCGCGATCGCGAATGGCGACGATGCCGTGGGAGTTCAGGCTGCGGATATGATTGCCGGCCACGCCGACGAACGCCGAATGGATGCGGCAACCGGCCATCAGCTGGGCCTCTTCGACGGCGCGCTGGATCGACTGCACGGTCGATTCGATATTCACCACCACGCCCTTCTTCAGGCCGCGTGACGGGTGGGTGCCGATCCCGACGATCTCCAGGGTACCGTCCTCGCCGACTTCACCCACCAGCGCCACCACCTTGGAGGTGCCGATGTCCAGCCCGACGATCATTTTGCCGCTATGCGCGTTTGCCATGGTCCTGCCTCTCTCTAATTCTTCGCAACGGCGGGTTGGGCCGTCGTCGGTGCATTCGGTTCCCGCCAACCAACGGCAAGTCCGTTGGAATAACGCAGATCGATGCGGGCGATATTGGTGATCTGGTCTTTAAGCGATTTGTCGTAAATGGCAATGAAACGGCGCATCTTCTCCACCAGGTGGTCGCGCCCCAGCAGCAGCTCGATACCTGGGCCGGCGCTACCCGCGCCAGTGGTCAGGAACCAGCTGCCTCGCTCGCGCAGCTCCAGGCGAGCGATGGAAAAGCCCATGGGGCGCAGCATCTGGCTCAATACCTGATACTGCTGCATGACTTGTTGCTGAGCGCGCTGCGGCCCGAACAGCTGCGGCAGGTGCTCATAGTTGGCCAGTTCGCGCGGGGTGAAGGCCTGGCCCTGGTTGTTGAGCAAGGCCTCGTCGCCCCAACGCGCCACCGGCAACTGTTCTTCCAGGCGGATCACCACCTCGTCCGGCCACACCCGGCGCACCTCGGCGTGGGCGATCCAAGGCATCTGCTCGAGCTCGACGCGCATCGCCGCGAGGTCGACGGTGAAGAAGCTCGCCGCCACGTAGGGCGCGATACGCTGCTGCACCGCCTGCTGGCTGATGTAGCTGAGATCACCCTGCACGGCGATCTTGGTGATCGGCCGGTCGGCGTAGGGCATCAGGCGAATGGCCCCCTCATAGGCGCCAAAGCCGGCGGCCACCAGCAATACCGGCCACAGCAGGCGCTTCAGGCCGCCGAAGCTTGGCCGCGGCAGGCGCGCCGATACGGGCTCGTCGGCCACCAGTCGGCTGGCACCACGCGGCACCGGCTTGCTACGGCCGGTAACGGGTGGCTGCTGACGTATCATCGCGCCTTGCATGGCTATTAAC
The DNA here is from genome assembly GCF_058783825.1 of Pseudomonas sp. FW305-96. Taxonomy (NCBI): domain Bacteria; kingdom Pseudomonadati; phylum Pseudomonadota; class Gammaproteobacteria; order Pseudomonadales; family Pseudomonadaceae; genus Pseudomonas; species Pseudomonas sp. FW305-96. The sequence continues at coordinate 50,153 of NZ_JBYSYW010000016.1, read as the reverse complement.
CTCTCGTCGCTACGCTGTCGGCCAGGATCGCCAGCACCAGCTGCTGGAAGTCCAGACCGGCGGCACGGGCCGCCATGGGCACCAGGCTATGGTCGGTCATGCCCGGTGCGGTGTTGACCTCGAGCAGCCAGAAACGGCCCTGCTCGTCCTGCATCACGTCCAGACGGCCCCAGCCCTCGATGCCAACGGCATCGCAGGCGCGCGCGGTAAGGTCGATCAGTTCCTGCTCCTTGACGCTGTCCAGGCCGCACGGGATGCGGTACTGGGTGTCATTGGCGATGTACTTGGCGTCGTAGTCGTAGAACACGTGCGGCGTGCCCAGCGCGATCGGCGGCAGCACCTGGCCACGCAGCACGGCGATGGTGAATTCCGGGCCGTGGATCCATTGCTCGACCAGGACTTGCGAATCGTAGTTGGCGGCGTCTTTCCAGGCGGCGACCAGCTCTTGCTCGCTGTTCACCTTGGCCATGCCGATGCTCGAACCTTCATGGGCGGGTTTGACGATCAACGGGAAGCCCAGTTCCGCACTGGCGGCCACGCAATCCTGCTCGCTGGCCAGCACGGCGTGACGCGGCGTGGGGATACCCAGGCTCTGCCACACCTGCTTGGTGCGCAGCTTGTCCATGGCCAGCGCCGAGGCAAGAATGCCGCTGCCGGTGTAGGGAATCCCCAGGCACTCGAGCAGGCCCTGCATGCTGCCGTCCTCACCACCACGGCCGTGGAGGATGATGAAGGCGCGGTCGATCTTCTCGCTCTGCAGGCGGTTCAGAAGGTCGTCGCCGACGTCGATGGCGACTACGTCGACACCAGCGCTGGTCAGCGCCTCGATCACTGCCTTGCCCGACTTCAGGGAAACCTCACGCTCGGCACTCTTGCCACCGTACAGCACGGCGACGCGGCCAAAGGCCTTGACGTCCAGGGTCGAGTGCAACTTGTCGTAGGCGCTGGTCATTTCGACTTCTCCTGCTTGGCGCCTGCGAACAGCGGGCTATTCATCAATTGCGGGGCCAGGCCGCCAACATCGCCGGCACCCTGGCAGATGAGGATGTCACCGGCGCGCAGCAGCGGCTGGACCAAAGGCGCGAGCTCGGCGCCGCGTTCGATGTAGATCGGATCGAGCTTGCCGCGCTGGCGGATGCTGTGGCACAGCTGGCGGCTGTCGGCGCCGGGGATCGGCTCTTCGCCGGCCGGGTAGACCTCCATCAGCAGCAGCACGTTGGCATCGCCCAGCACCTGCACGAAATCGTCGTACAGGTCGCGGGTGCGGCTATAGCGGTGCGGCTGGTAGACGATCACCAGGCGGCGGCTCGGCCAGCCGCCACGCACGGCCTTGATCACCGCGGCGACCTCGGTCGGATGGTGGCCATAGTCGTCGACCAGCATCACGCTGCCACCGTCGACCGGCAGCTCGCCGTAGACCTGGAAACGCCGGCCAACGCCCTGGAAGCCCGACAGCCCCTGGACGATGGCCTCGTCGCTGATGCCTTCGTCGGTGGCGATGGCGATGGTCGCCAAAGCGTTCAGCACGTTGTGGTTGCCTGGCATGTTCACCGACACTTCCAGCGGCTCGCAGTCACGGCGCAGCACGGTGAAGTGGGTCTGCATGCCCTGCTGACGCACGTTGATGGCGCGGATGTCGGCCTCTTCGCTGAAGCCGTAGGTGACCGTCGGACGCTTGACCTGCGGCAGGATCTCACGCACCACCGGGTCGTCCAGGCACATCACCGCCAGCCCATAGAACGGCAGGTTGTGCAGGAACTCGACGAAGGTCTTCTTCAGCTTGTTGAAGTCGCCTTCGTAGGTGGCCATGTGGTCGGCGTCGATGTTGGTGACCACGGCGACCATGGGCTGCAGGTGCAGGAAGCTGGCGTCGCTCTCGTCGGCTTCGGCGATCAGGTAGCGGCTGGTGCCCAACTGCGCGTTGGTGCCAGCCGCGGTCAGGCGACCACCGATGACGAAGGTCGGGTCCAGGCCACCGGCGGCGAACACCGAAGCCAGCAGGCTGGTGGTGGTGGTCTTGCCGTGGGTGCCGGCCACCGCCACGCCATGGCGATAACGCATCAGCTCGGCGAGCATCTCGGCACGCGGCACCACTGGGATACGGCGCTCCAGTGCGGTGGCGACTTCCGGGTTGGCCGGATTGATCGCGCTGGACACCACCAGCACATCGGCGTTGGCGGCGTTCTCGGCGCGGTGGCCGACGAAGATCTCGGCGCCAAACGACTCAAGGCGCTCGGTGACCGGCGACACCTTGAGGTCGGAACCGGACACTTCATAGCCGAGGTTCAGCAGCACTTCGGCGATGCCGCACATGCCCACGCCGCCGATACCGACGAAGTGGATACGACGGATGCGGCCCATCTTCGGATGCGGCATGGCTTTCTGGCTCTCAACCATGGGCCACCTCCAGGCAGATATCCACCACGGTGCTGGTTGCGGCAGGTTTGGCCAGGCGGCGGGCGGTGCCGGCCATGGCGTTGAGTTTCTCGGGTTGCATCAGCACCTCGTTCAGGCGTTCAGCGAGCTGCGCTGCGCCAGTAGTCGCTTGTGGCATCAGGAAGGCGGCGCCTTCACGTGCCAGGTATTGGGCGTTGTGGGTCTGGTGGTCGTCGATGGCATGGGGCAAGGGCACCAGCATCGAGGGCAGGCCCGCCGCCGCGAGTTCGCTGACGGTCAGGGCACCGGCCCGGCACACCACCATATCGGCCCAGCCATAGGCATGGGCCATGTCCTTGATGAACGGTTCGACCTGGGCCTCGACCCCCGCCTCGTGATAACGCTCGGCGGTGACGGGCGCGTGGTTCCTGCCCGCCTGGTGGAACACTTCGGGGCGCAGGTTCGCCGGCACCTCGGACAGGGCCTTAGGCAACAATTTGTTCAATGGTTCCGCACCCAGGCTGCCGCCCATGACCAACAGGCGCGCACGGCGCTCGGCCAGGGGCGCGCGCAGGGCGTCCATGAACAGCTCCGGGCGCACCGGATTGCCGGTGGTGCGCAGCTTGTCGCTGGCGGCAAAGGTGTCCGGGAATGCTTCGCAGACACGCGCGGCCAGCGGCAGCAGCAAACGATTGGTGGTACCGGCGCGGGCATTCTGCTCGTGGATCACCAGTGGCACACCACACAACCGCGCGGCTACGCCACCGGGGCCGGTCACATAACCACCGAAGCCGACCACGCAGACCGGCTTGAGCTCACGGACGATGCGCCGCGCCTGCAGCACGGCCTTGACCAGGGTGAACGGCGCCTTGAGCAGCGACAGCTTGCCCTTGCCGCGCAGGCCGGTGACCTGGATCAGGTGCAGCGGCAGGCCGGCCTGGGGCACCAGTTCGTTTTCGATGCCACGCGGGGTACCCAGCCAGTGCACGCTGTAGCCGCGGGCCTGGAACTCGCGGGCACAGGCCAGGGCCGGGAACACGTGTCCCCCGGTGCCACCGGCCATGATCAGGACGTTCTTGCCGTCAGCGGCCATGGCTGGGCTCCTCGGCAAAATCGCTCTCCTTGAACTCGTGTTCTTCGCTGCCCAGATGGGTGCGGCTCTCCCACTCGATGCGTAAAAGCAGGCCGACACAGGCGCAACAGATCACCAGGGAACTGCCCCCGTAGCTGAGGAACGGCAGGGTCAGGCCCTTGGTCGGCAGCAAGCCGACGTTCACGCCGATGTTGATCAAGAACTGGCCGATCCACAGGAACGACAAACCGAAGGCCATGTAGGCGGCGAAGAACTGCTTGGCCTTCTCGGCCCACAGGCCGATGTACAGGGCACGCACGGTGATGAACACGAACAGCGCGATGGTCAGCAGAGAGCCGACCACCCCCAGCTCTTCGGCCAGCACCGAGAACACGAAGTCGGTGTGCGCCTCGGGCAGGTAGAACTGCTTCTGCACACTGTTGCCCAGGCCCACGCCCAACCATTCGCCGCGCCCGAAGGCGATCAACGCCTGGGTCAGCTGGTAGCCGGAGCCGAACTGATCGCTCCAGGGATCGGTGAAGGTGATCAGGCGCGCCATCCGGTAAGGCTGGGCCTGGACCAGCACCACCACCGATATGACCGCCAGCACCACCATCAGCGAGAAGCGGAACAGCCCCACTCCCCCGAGGAACAGCATGGCCGCCGCAGCGCCCATCATCACCACCGTGGCGCCGAAGTCCGGCTCCATCAGCAGCAGGCCGGCCATTGGCAGCAGCACGATGAACGGTTTGAAGAAGCCCATCCAGCTCTCGCGCACCTCGGTCTGGCGACGCACCAGGTAGCCGGCGAGATAAATGACCACGAAGACCTTGGCGATCTCCGATGGCTGGACGTTGAAGAAGCTGAAGCCGATCCAGCGCATCGAACCGTTCACCTCACGGCCGATACCGGGCACCAGCACCAGCACCAGCAGACCGAAGGCACCGATCAGCATCATGAAGCCCATGCGCTGCCAGGTGGCGATCGGCACCAGCATGGTCATCAACCCGGCGCCCAGCCCAAGGGTGACGTACACCAGGTGGCGGAACATGTGGTACAGCGGGTTGCCGGACTGCACCGCGGCCACTTCGGAGGAGGCCGAGGTGATCATCACCAGGCCCAGGCCGAGCAGCGCCAGGCAACCGGCCAGCAGCGGGAAGTCGAGGTCGATGCCACGGCCGCTGATCAGCGGCGACGGGTACGGCTTGAGGATGCCGAAGATCATGCCAGCCCCTCCGCTGCCTGGGCGAACAGGCGCCCGCGTTCTTCAAAGTTCTTGAACATGTCGAGGCTGGCGCAGGCCGGCGACAGCAGCACCGCGTCACCGGCGCGGGCCAGCTCGGCGCAACGCTGCACGGCCTCATCAAGGGTCTGCACGGGCACCAGTTGCACGGCATCCTTCAGGGTTTCGGCCAGGCGTTCGGCATCGCGACCGATCAGCACCACGGCGCGACAATGCTGCGCCACCGGGGTACGCAAGGCCGCAAAATCGGCGCCTTTGCCATCGCCGCCGGCGATCAGCACCAGTTTGCCCTCGATATCGGCACCCAGGCCTTCGATGGCCGCCAGCGCGGCACCGACGTTGGTGGCCTTGGAATCGTCGTACCAGTTCACGCCGTTGCGTTCGCGCACCCACTGGCAACGATGGGCCAGGCCCTTGAATTCGCGCAGGGCTTCGAGCATCGGCGCGAACGGCAGGCCGACGGCGTGGCCGAGAGCCAGGGCAGCCAGGGCATTGCTGTGATTGTGGGCACCGCGGATCTTCAACTCGCGCACCGGCATGAGGGTCTGGAACTCGAACGCCAGGTAATTCTCGCCATCCACTTCACGCAGGCCGAAGGCCTTGAAGTCCGGCGCGTTGAGGCCAAAGGTCCAGCACGGCCGGCCTTCGACCGGCAACGGACGGCTCAGGGCATCCTGGCGGTTGACCACCACCTGGCGGGCGCCGCGGAAGATCCGGTGCTTGGCCAGGTGATAGGCCGGCAGGCCGCTGTAGCGGTCCATGTGGTCTTCGCTGATGTTCAGCACGGTGGCCACTTCGGCGTTGAGCTGGTCGGTGGTCTCCAGCTGGAAGCTCGACAGCTCCAGCACATACAGCTCGACGTCGTCAGCCAGCAGGTCCAGTGCCGGGGTACCGAGGTTGCCGCCGACCGCCACACGTTTGCCTGCCTTGGCGGCCATCTCGCCGACCAGGGTGGTCACGGTGCTCTTGGCGTTGGAGCCGCTGATGGCCACGATCGGCGCCTTGGCGTGATGGGCGAACAGCTCGATGTCCCCGGACAGCTTGACGCCACGCGCGGCGGCCTGTTGCAGCGCAGGTGTGGCCAGGGCCAGGCCAGGGCTGACATACAGCTCGCAGGCCCGGCACAGGAAGTCCACGTCCAGCTCGCCACAGCGCACTTCCACCTGCGGGTATTCACGGCGCAGGGTGTCCAGTTCCGGCGGTTGCTCGCGGGTGTCGGCGACCGCAAAGGCAATGCCCCGGTTCGCCAGGAAGCGAACCAGGGACATGCCGCTCTTGCCGAGGCCGACAACGATGCGGAATTGGTCGGAAGCGATCAGTGACACGCTCGTTTACCTCAGTTTCAGGGTGGCAAGGCCAATCAGCACGAGAATCACGGTGATGATCCAGAAGCGGACGATCACCCGTGGCTCGGGCCAACCCTTGAGTTCAAAGTGGTGGTGTATCGGCGCCATGCGGAACACGCGCTTGCCGGTCAGCTTGAACGAGGCCACCTGAATGACCACCGACAGGGTTTCCATCACGAACACGCCGCCCATGATGAACAGGACGACTTCCTGGCGCACGATTACCGCGATGGTGCCCAGCGCAGCGCCCAAGGCCAGCGCGCCGACGTCGCCCATGAATACCTGGGCCGGGTAGGTGTTGAACCACAGGAAGCCCAGGCCCGCGCCGATAAGCGCGCCGCAGAACACGATCAGCTCGCCCGCGCCCGGCACGTACGGGATCAGCAGGTATTCGGCGAACTTCACGTTGCCCGACAGGTAGCAGAAGATGCCCAGCGCACCGCCGACCATCACCGTCGGCATGATCGCCAGGCCATCGAGGCCGTCGGTCAGGTTGACCGCGTTACTCGAGCCGACAATGACGAAATAGGTCAGCACGATGAAGCCGGCGCCCAGCGGGATGGCCAGGTCCTTGAGCATCGGGATGATCAGCGTGGTTTCAACGCTGGTCGGCGCGGTCTTGTACAGGAAGATCGCCGCAGCCAGGCCGAACACCGACTGCCAGAAATACTTCCAGCGGCTCGGCAGGCCGCGGGAGTTCTTCTCGATGACCTTGCGGTAGTCGTCGACCCAGCCAATGGCGCCGAACGCCAGGGTGACGATCAGCACCACCCACACATAGCGGTTGGTCAGGTCGGCCCACAGCAGGGTACTGATGGCAATGGCAGAGAGGATCAGCGCACCGCCCATGGTCGGGGTGCCGGACTTGGACAGGTGCGATTGCGGGCCGTCGTTACGCACGGCCTGACCGATCTGGCGGATCTGCAGGGTACGGATCATCCACGGGCCCAGCCACAGGGCCAGGGACAGCGCGGTCAGCACACCCAGGATCCCGCGCAGGGTCAGGTACTGGAAGACCGCGAAGCCCTTGTGGAACTGTTGCAGATACTCAGCCAACAGCAGCAGCATTAATGTTTCTCCCCGCTGGCGCCGCACAGTGCGGCCACGACGTTTTCCATCGCAGCGCTGCGCGAGCCCTTGATCAAGATAGTGGTGTCGCCGGCGGACTCGGCCTTGACGGCCTCGATCAGCTCAGCTTGAGTAGTGAAATGGCGGCCATTGGTACCGAATGCCTGAACGGCGTAGGCCATATTGGTGCCCACCGCGTACAGCGCATCGACCTTGCCACGTGCGTAGTCACCCACCTGGCGGTGACCTTCCTCGGCCCATTGCCCCAGTTCGCCGATATCCCCGAGCACCAGAACGGTGCGACCGGAAAAGCCGGCGAGTATATCAATGGCGGCACACATCGAGGTGGGATTTGCGTTGTAGCTGTCGTCGATGACCCGCACGCCGCTGGGCGCGATCTGCGCCACGGTGCGGCCCTTGACCGGTTGCACGGCGCCAAGGCCGGCGGCGATGCCGCTCAGGCTCAGACCAACGGCATGGGCTGCGGCAGCGGCGGCCAAGGCATTGCTGACGTTGTGGGTGCCAAGCAGGTTCAACTGCACCGGGACACTGCCGTCCGGGCCATGCAGGGTGAACGAAGGGCAACCACGGGCGTCGCGACCGATATCGCTGGCGTAGAAGTCTGCTTGCGGGTTGTCCAGAGCGAAGCTGACGACGCGGTGGCTGCCCGCGCGCTGGCGCCAGATGTCGAACGCCTTGTCGGCCAGGTTGAGGATGGCCGTGCCACCCTCGCCCAGGCCTTCGAGGATCTCGCCCTTGGCCTCGACGATTTTTTCCGGGCCACCGAACTCGCCGACGTGAGCGGTTCCGGCGTTGTTGATGATGACTACTTGCGGCCGGGTCAGGCCGACGGTGTAGCGGATCTCGCCGATGCGCGAGGCCCCCAGCTCGATCACTGCGGCGCTGTGCTCCGGGGCGATCTCCAGCAGGCTCAGCGGTGCGCCGAGGTCGTTGTTGAGGTTGCCACGGGTGGCATGTACCGGCCCACGGGTGCGCAGGATCGCGGCGAGCATTTCCTTGACCGTGGTCTTGCCGCTGGAGCCGGTAATGGCCACCACCGGCTTGCCGAAGGCGGCACGATTCAGCGCGCCGAGCTGGCCAAGCGCTACGCGGCAATCCGCGACCACCAGTTGCGGCAGATCGACATCGGCACTTTCACGCTCGACCAACGCGGCGACGGCCCCCTTGGCCTTCACATCGGCCAGGTAGTCATGGCCATCGAAGCGCGGCCCGGTGAGGGCGACGAACAGTTGACCGGCAGCGACGCTGCGGCTGTCGATGCTGACGCCGGTAAAGCTGGCGTCGGCGCCTGCCAGACGAGCACTCAAGGCAGCAGTCAACTGGCTGAGCATCATGGGCTCAAGCATGTGGAGCCTCCCAGGCGGCTAGGGCCTTCTCGGCTTCGATCAGATCGGAGAAGTCATGGCGCTCGCCATTGATCTCCTGGTAATCCTCGTGGCCCTTGCCGGCCAGGACGATCACATCCTCGGCAGCAGCAGTGGCGACCAGATGGGCAATGGCCAGGCCACGGCCAGCGACGAACTCCACGCTGTCGAGCTGGGCAAAGCCGGGGCGAATGTCATCGAAGATGCGCTGCGGATCCTCGGTACGCGGGTTGTCATCAGTCACCAGCACACGATCGGCCAGGCGCTCGGCGACTGCCGCCATCAACGGGCGCTTGCCGGCGTCACGATCACCACCACAGCCGAACAGGCACAGCAACTTGCCGTGGGCGTGCGGGCGCAATGCCTCGAGCACCTTTTCCAGGGCATCCGGGGTGTGGGCGTAGTCGACCACCACCAAAGGCTTCTCACCGCCACCCAAGCGCTGCATGCGACCGACCGGGCCCTGCAACTGCGGGGTGACTTTCAGGATTTCGTCCAGCGAGTAATCCAGCGCCAGCAGGGTAGCCACCGCCGCCAGCATGTTGCTCAGGTTGAAGCGCCCCAGCAGCTGGCTGCGCAGGCTGCGTTCGCCCTGTGCGGTGACGAGGGTGGCTCGTACGCCATCATCGTCGAACGTGGCCTCGCGGCAAAACAGCGAAGCGTCCGGGTTTTCCAGGCTGTAGCTGAGCAACCGGGTCTCGATATGATCGGCACTCGGGCGGCGGGCGAAGTCGGCAGCCAGGCGGCGTCCGAACTCATCATCCAGGTTGACCACCTGGCAACGCAGGCTCGGCCAGGCGAACAGCTTGGCCTTGGCGGCCTCATAGGCCTCCATGCTGCCGTGATAGTCCAGGTGATCGCGCGACAGGTTGGTCATCACCGCGATATCGAACTCCAGCGCAGCGACCCGCCCTTGCTCGAGAGCGTGAGAGGACACTTCCATGGCCACGGCCCTGGCACCCGCTTTTTTCAGGTCGTTGAGGGTCGACTGCACGGCGATAGGGTCCGGCGTGGTCAGGCGGCCGCTCTGCAACTCACCGTAAAAGCCGGTGCCAAGGGTCCCGATCAGCCCGCAACGCTGGCCAAGGGCATCGAGCGCCTGGGCCACCAGCTGGGTGACGCTGGTCTTGCCGTTGGTACCGGTGACCCCCACCAGGTTCAATTGGCGGCTGGGTTCGCCATAGAAGCGCCCGGCGATCTGCGACAGCTGGCCGATCAGCCCCTTGACCGGAATCAGCGGCGCGTCGGTAATCGGCAACACGCAGGTACCCTGCTCTTCATAGGCGACGGCAGCGGCACCACGGGCCAGTGCGTCGGCAATATGCTCACGACCGTCGACCTTGGCACCCGGCACGGCGAGGAACAGATCACCCTGGCGCACCTGGCGGCTGTCCAAGGTCAGCTCGCGGATCAGCGGATCGCGGCTGGCATGGGCGAACAGTTTGCTCAATGGCATCGTCATCAACCTCGCCCTCCCTTGGCGGGTACTGCGCTGGCTTGCTGCGTCGAAGGCGGCGGCAGGTTGTCCGGCGGTACATTCATCAGGCGCAGGGTGCCTGACATCACTTTGCTGAATACGGGCGCCGAGACCAGGCCGCCGAAGTAGCCACCCTTGCTCGGCTCATCGATGACCACGACGATGGCGTAGCGCGGGTCGCTCATCGGGCCGAAGCCGGCGAACAGCGAACGGTAGGCGTTCTCGGTGTAGCCCTTGGAGCCGACGGTGGCTTTACGCGCGGTACCCGACTTGCCGCCCACGTGGTAGAACGGCACCTGGGCACGGAACACGCCACGCGGTGCTTCGATCACCTGCTGGAGCATGGCCTGCACGGTTTCGGCGGTTTCCTTCGGGATCGCCTGCACGGCCTCCGGGGCCTTGTCGACCTTGAGAATGGACAGCGGCACCATCTTGCCGTCGTTGGCCAATGCCGCGTAGGCATGCACCAGCTGCAGCGCGGTCACCGATACGCCATAGCCATAGGAAAGCGTCGCGGTTTCGGCCTTGCGCCAGTCGCGGTGATTCGGCAGGTTGCCCACGCGCTCACCCGGGAAACCGAGCCCGGTGTATTGGCCCAGGCCCACCTGGGACATGACCCGGTAGATGGCCTCGCCACCAATATCGAAAGCGATCTTGCTCATGCCGACGTTGGAGGAGTTGATCAGGATGCCGGTCAGGTCGAGGATCGGCCCACCACCACGCGATACGTCCTTGATGGTGTAGCGGCCGATCTGCAGGGTGAAGGGATACACCTCGACCTTGTCGGTCGGCTTCCAGCGCCCGCTCTCAAGCGCGGCGCTCATCGAAATCGGCTTGACCGTGGAGCCTGGTTCGAACACATCGATGATCGCCCGGTTGCGCATCGCCGCCGGGAACATGCTGCGGCGGTTGTTCGGGTTGTAGGTCGGCTGGTTGACCATCGCCAGGACCTCGCCGGTCTTGACGTCCATGATCACCAGGCTGCCAGCCTTGGCTTCCTGTTCGGCGATGGCGTTACGCAGCTCGCGGGTGGCCAGGTACTGCAGGCGCAGGTCTATCGACAACGCCAAGGTCTTGCCGGCCTTGGCGTTCTTGGTTACCTGGATGTCCTTGATCAGCCGGCCACGCCGGTCCTTGATCACCTGCCGCTTGCCGGGCACCCCGGCGAGCCATTCGTCGTAGGCGAGCTCGACGCCTTCACGACCATGGTCATCCAGGTCGGTGAAACCGACCATGTGCGCGGTGACGTCACCAGCCGGATAGAAGCGGCGGAACTCTTCGAGGCCGTAGACGCCCGGTACCTTCAGGTCGAGGACATGCTGGCCCTGCTCCGGGGTCAGGCCGCGAACCAGGTAGATGAACTCCTTGCTCGCCTGCTGGGTGAGGCGTTCGCTCAGTTGCTGCGGGTTCTGCCCGAGCGCGGCGGCCAGCTGTGGCCAGCGATCCTTGGCCGCCTGCATTTCCTTGGGGTTGGCCCACAAAGTGGTGACGGGCGTACTGACAGCCAGCGGCTCACCGTTGCGATCGGTGATCAGGCCACGGTGCGCGGGGATGGGAATATGGCGCAGGCTGCGGGCATCGCCCTGCCCCTTGAGGAAGTCGCGGTCGACGACCTGCAGGTCGATGATGCGCCAGCAGATGGCACCGACCATCAGCGCCAGCAAACCGATCACCACCCGGAAGCGCCAGGGGTAGAGTGCGCCTTCGAGCTTCATCATGGCGCCACCATCCGCACTTCGTCAGCAGCGGGCACGCGCATCCTGAGCTGCTCCGAGGCCAGGCTCTCGATGCGACTGGAGGCCGTCCAGGTGCTTTGCTCGAGGATCAACCGACCCCACTCGGCCTGGGCCTTGTCGCGCTCGTTCAGTTCACCGTACAGGGTATTGAGCAACTGACGGTTCCAGTGGGCGCTGTAGGAAACGGCGATCGCCGAAATCAGGACGGCGACGAACAGCAGAAGCATCAAAAAGCTTCCGCCTGGCAGCGGCTTGGCAAACAGCCTGCTCACCGCAACTTCTCCGCTACCCGCATCACGGCGCTGCGCGACCGCGGGTTGGCCTTGAGTTCGGCTTCGGAGGCGAACTGCGCCTTGCCGATCAATTTGATCTTCGGCTCGAAGGCCTTGTGCTGAACCGGCAGGTTGCGCGGCAGGTTGTCTGCCTCGCCCTTGACCAGCTTGCGCATAAACAGTTTGACGATACGGTCTTCCAACGAGTGGAAGCTGATCACTGCCAGGCGGCCACCCACTTCAAGGGCGTCGAGCGCGGCGTCAAGGCCGGCCTCGAGGTCGCCAAGCTCGTTGTTGACATGGATACGCAGGCCCTGGAAAGCACGGGTCGCAGGGTTCTTGCCCTTTTCCCAGGCCGGGTTGGCGACCTTGAGCACTTCCGCCAGGTCGGCGGTACGGGTGAACGGCTGCTTCTCGCGGCGCTCGACCACGGCGCGCGCCATGCGACCGGCGAAGCGCTCCTCGCCGTACTCCTTGAACACGCGGGCAATTTCTTCGACGGGCGCGGTGGCGACGAACTCGGCGGCACTGATGCCCTGGCCCGGGTTCATGCGCATGTCCAGCGGACCGTCGTTAAGGAAGCTGAAGCCGCGCTCGGGGTCGTCCAGTTGCGGCGAGGATACGCCCAGGTCGAGCAGAATGCCGCTGACCTTGCCATCCAGGCCGCGGGCGCGCACTTCGTCGCCGAGCTCGGCAAAGCTGCGCTGCACAATGACAAAGCGGCCGTCTTCGGCCGCCAGCGCTTGCCCGGTGGCAATCGCCTGTGGATCCTTGTCGAACCCCAGCAACCGCCCTTGCGGCCCAAGCTTGCTGAGGATCAGGCGGCTGTGGCCGCCACGCCCGAAGGTGCCGTCCAGATAGCAACCGTCGGCGCGCAGGGCCAATGCCTCGACGGCTTCGTCGAGGAGGACGGTGATGTGGTTGAAGCCGCTATCTATGGTCACAGGATCAGGTCACGCAAATCATCGGGCATGGCGCCCGGTTGTTGAATAGCTGCAAGGTCGGCTGCCGAAACCGCGTTCCAGGCATCCTCATCCCACAGCTGGAATTTGTTCAGCTGCCCCACCAGCATCGCTTTCTTGTCCAGCTTGGCGTACTCACGCAGGCGGGGCGGTACCAGGAAACGCCCGCTGCCATCGAGCTCCAGGTCCACCGCGTTGCCGATCAGCAAACGCTGCAGGCGACGGTTTTCCTCACGCAACGACGGCAAGGCACGCAACTTGGCTTCTATCTGTTCCCACTCATCGAGGGGATAAACACACAAGCAGGGGTCAACGGCGTCGATGGTCACGATCAATTGACCATTGCAACGCGAATCGAGCTCGTCACGGTACCGGCTCGGCATGGCGAGACGGCCCTTTGCATCGAGGCTGACGGCGTTGGCTCCGCGGAACACGGCTGCGATTCCCCACAATGTTAGCTTTTTTGTGCCAGAAAACCCACTTCATCCCACTTTCTGCCACTTGCGCACACTATAGGAATCCGCCCGCCACACCGTCAAGGCACGTTCATAAGGAAATCCCTTACAGGACGGCGATTTAGCGCAACAAAGGAAGGTGGAAGGATTACAGGAGGGAAAAACTGACGGAAAAAATCAAACACACTCAAGCGGATAGAGTGCGAAGTTAAAGTGATTTATTAAGAGTAAGATTTTTTCGGTATTACCAGGACACATCTGCTATCGATTCAAGCAGGAAGGGAAGAGGTGGAGAGTCGATCTGTAAGCCGGGTTTTGTCGAGGACAGTCATTCCTCTACGACGGCCATCACTGGACGCCTCTAGCAACCTACCCGGTTCCGACGCGGGCCACGCCGTATGGAACCCTATTTGGTCTTGCTCCGAGTGGGGTTTACCTAGCCACGGACTGTTGCCAGCCGTGCGGTGCGCTCTTACCGCACCTTTTCACCCTTACCGGCACCGAAGTGCTTAGGCGGTTGTTTTCTGTGGCACTTTCCGTAGGCTCGCGCCTCCCAGGCGTTACCTGGCACTCTGCCCTATGGAGCCCGGACTTTCCTCCCCCGCCTTTTGCGGAACAAAAGACGGCAGCGACTGTCCGATCGACTCTCCGCCGCCAAGGTTACCGGTAGCCGCGCTCAAGAACAAGCGGCGCGACCATTAATACCATTATGCCACTAATGGGCTTTCTGCTTTTCCAGGGCCAATTGGTAGAGCAGGTTCTTGCGCACCCCGGTGATCTCGGCCGCCAGCGCCGCTGCTTTCTTCAGCGGTAGCTCGGCCAGCAGCAGATCCAGCACTCGCTGCGCCTCGGCGCTGATCGCCTGCTCGCCCTCCGGCGCGCTCCAACCGGCCACCAGCACCACGCACTCGCCACGCTGCTGATTGCTGTCACCCTGTACGAATGCGCGCAACTCGGCCAACGGCAAGCCTTTGAGGGTCTCGAAGGTCTTGGTGATCTCGCGCGCCAGCAGCGCCGGACGCTCGCCACCGAACACCGCTTCCATGTCCTCCAGGCACTCGAGGATCCGGTGTGGCGCCTCGTAGAAGATCAGCGTGCGCGGCTCTTCCTTGACCTGCTCCAGACGCGCGCGGCGCCCGGCGGCCTTGGCCGGCAGGAAACCTTCGAAGATGAAGCGGTCCGACGGCAACCCCGCCGCCGACAGCGCGGCGATCAACGCACAGGCGCCCGGCACCGGCACCACCTGCACGCCCGCAGCACGCGCCTGGCGCACCAGGTGATAGCCCGGATCGGAAATCAGCGGCGTGCCAGCATCGGACACCAGCGCCACATCGTCGCCGGCCAGCAGGCGGGTGATGAAGCGCCCGCCCTCGTCACGCTCGTTGTGCTCATGACAGGCGGCCAGCTGCGTATCGATGCCGAAATGCTGCAGCAGACGCACCGAGTGGCGGGTGTCCTCGGCAGCGATCAGGCTGACATCCGCCAGCACCTTCAGTGCCCGGGCGCTCATGTCGTCGAGGTTGCCGATGGGCGTGGCAACGACGTAAAGCTTGCCCAACGTGGATTTCGAAACCCCTGCAACATCAGTCACTGCGCACACCTGCTTTCCGGATCAAAGGTCGCCATTGTAGCCCGAGCACCGGTAACAGGGCGCAAAGAACTTCGCCCCAGGCACACCTCGGGCCACCTATAGTGAAGGTTCAGTGTCGGCGAGATCGCGCCGTGCCCCCCGCTTGGGTACAATTGCCGGCCAACTTGATCGAGTAACAGGACCTTTACATGATCGCTTGTCTGCGGCTGCTCACAGCCCTCTGCCTCGCTGCCCTGCTGGCAGCCTGCGCCAGCTCGCCCTCATCCAGCCTGGGCGAACTGCCACGCACCCCGGACGCCAGCATCGAGCAACTGCTCGAGAAGGCGGCCTCCAGCAAGTCCGCCGAGGATGCGGCCCTGCTGCGCTTGAGCGCCGCGGACCTGGCATACAAGCAAAAGGACTTCCCGCGCGCCGCGCGGATTCTCGAGCAAGTCCCGCTGGAGCCGCTCAAGCCCGCCCAACAGGTGTTCGCCTCCACCCTGGCCGCCGAGCTCGCCATGAGCCGCAACCAGCCCAAGGCCGCCCTGACCGCCCTCGCCCACCCGAGCCTGCAGCGCGTCGGCGAACTACCGACCGAGCAGCAGGCCCGCACCTACAGCGTTCATGCCGCAGCCCTCGAAGCCGACGGCCAGGCCCTGGCCGCCGCCCAGCAGCGCGCACTGCTGGCCCCCCTGCTCAGCGGCCAGGCCGCCAGCACCAACAATGACGCGATCTGGGCCCTGGTCGCCTCGCTGCCCGCCGAACAGCTGCAGCAGCCGGCCGCCGACGAGACCCTGGCCGGCTGGACCAGCCTGGCCCTGGCCGTAAAGCGCGCCGGCACCCTGGAACAGCAACAGGCCGCCATCGACACCTGGCGCCAGCAGCATCCAGAACACCCGGCAGCCAAGCAATTGCCGACAGCCCTGGTCAAGCTCAAGGAGCTGGCCAGCCAGCCACTGACCAAGATCGCCCTGCTGCTGCCCCAGGAAGGCCCGCTGGCCGGTGTCGCCCGCGCCCTGCGTGACGGCTTCATGGCCGCTCACTTCCAGGCCCAGCAAGGTGGCCAGCCCGCCCCTGCGGTACAAGTGTTCGACAGCTCGCGCATCACCTCGCTCGACGACTTCTACCGTCAGGCCCATGCTGCCGGCGTGCAACTGGTAGTCGGCCCGCTGGAAAAGCCGCTGGTCAAGAAGCTCGCCGCCTACCCGCAACTGCCCATCACCACCCTGGCCCTGAACTACGCCGACGCTGGCCAGAAAGCGCCGCCACAGCTGTTCCAGTTCGGCCTGGCCGCCGAGGACGAAGCCCGCGAAGTGGCACGCCGTGCCCGCGCCGACGGCATGGTCCGCGCCGTGGCCCTGGTTCCGAGCGGTGAATGGGGCGACCGCGTGCTCGCCGCCTTCCGCCAGGACTGGGAAGGCAATGGTGGCACCCTGATTACCGCGCAGCGCATCGCCCAGCCCGTCGCCCTCGCCCAGCAGATCGCTGATCTGTTCCAGCTGCGCCAGAGCGAAGGCCGCGCCAAGAGCCTGCAGAGCACCGTTGGCGGCACCATCGCCGCGCAGCCTTCGCGCCGCCAGGACATCGACTTCATCTTCCTCGCCTCGACACCGCAGCAGGCTCAGCAGATCAAGCCGACGCTGAACTTCCAGTACGCCGGCGACGTGCCGGTCTACGCCACCTCCAACCTGTACAGCGCCAGCGGTGACGTGAACCAGTACAACGACATGAACGGCATCCGCTTCTGCGAAACGCCTTGGCTGCTGGACACCACCAACAGCCTGCGTCAGCAAGTCGTGCAGCAGTGGCCCCAGGCCGCCGGCAGCCTCGGCCGCCTGTACGCCATGGGCGTCGACGCCTACAGCCTGGCTCCGCGCCTGGGCCAACTCAAGGCGCTGCCGGACAACCGCGTCGAAGGCCTGTCCGGCAGCCTGAGCATGAACCCCAGCCAGCGCATCGAGCGCCAGCTGCCATGGGCCGAATTCGCCGGCGGCCAGGTCAAGCGCCTGCCGGACACCCCTCGCTGATGCCCGGCGCATCGCCCAGCCTTGCCGGCCAGGCCGCCGAAGATCACGCCCTTGAATACCTTCAAGGGCAAGGTCTGCGGCTGCTGGAGCGCAACTGGCGATGCAAGGGGGGCGAGCTCGATCTGGTCATGCTCGATGCCGATACAGTAGTATTCGTCGAAGTCCGCTACCGGTTGCATGCGGAGTTCGGCGGAGCGCTCGCCAGTATCGATGGGCGCAAGCAGCAACGACTGGCGCTTGCCGCCAACCTCTTCCTGCAGCACGAACCCCGCTGGGCCACCCGCCCCTGCCGCTTCGACGTTATCGCCCTGCAGGGCCGGGGGCATGCGGGGCAACCGCTTCAATGGCTGAAAAATGCCTTCGAATGCTGAACCCAATTCGATTTTCTAGCTCTATGTTTCGCGGGCTGGTCACTGTTGCGCGTAGCAAAGGCCACCGCCCCTCTTAAGGTCACCCAGATGGACATGCAATCCCGAATTCGCCGGCTGTTCCAGGCCAGCATCGACACCAAGCAACAGGCAATGGACATCCTGGCACCCCACATCGAGCAGGCCAGCCTGGTCATGGTCAATGCCCTGCTCAACGACGGCAAGATGCTCGCGTGCGGCAACGGCGGCTCGGCCGGCGATGCCCAGCACTTCTCCTCGGAGTTGCTCAACCGCTTCGAGCGCGAGCGCCCGAGCCTGCCGGCCGTCGCCCTGACCACCGACAGCTCGACGCTCACCTCGATCGCCAACGACTACAGCTACAACGAAGTCTTCTCCAAGCAGATCCGCGCCCTGGGCCAGCCCGGCGATGTGCTGCTGGCGATCTCCACCAGCGGTAATTCGGCCAACGTGATCCAGGCGATCCAGGCCGCCCATGACCGCGAAATGATTGTCGTCGCCCTGACCGGGCGCGATGGCGGCGGCATGGCCTCGCTGCTGCTGCCCGAGGACGTGGAGATCCGCGTCCCTGCCACGGTCACCGCGCGCATCCAGGAAGTCCACCTGCTGGCGATCCACTGTCTGTGCGACCTGATCGACAGCCAACTGTTCGGGAGTGAAGAATGATCTCCAAGCGTATCGGCCTGATGGCCCTGACCCTGTGCCTCGGCGTATCGGGCTGCAGTTCCGTGCTCACCTCGGCGCGTAACTCGCCTATCGAGGATGACCGCGGCACCCGCACCATCGGCAGCAAGATCGATGACTCGCTGATCGAGACCAAGGTCTCGGTCAACATCGCCAAGGCCAACCCGGAGCTGGACAAGGGCTCGCACATCGTCGTCAGCAGCTACAACGGTGTTGTGCTGCTTGCCGGCCAGACACCCCGCGCCGACCTCAAATCCCTCGCCGAACAGACCGCCGGCCAGGTTCAGCGAGTCAAGAAGGTGCACAACGAGCTGCAGGTGATGCAGCCGTCATCGATCCTGGCGCGCAACAACGACGCCTGGCTGACCACCAAGATCAAAACCCAGATGCTGACCGACGAGAGCGTGCCCAGCTCGCGCATCAAGGTCATCACCGAAAATGGCATCGTCTACCTGCTCGGCCTGGTCAGGCAACAAGAGGCCAACGCCGCCACCAATGTGGTGCAGGGTGTGTCGGGCGTGCAGAAGATCGTCAAGCTGTTCGAATACATCGACTGACAACCCCTCGGCGAGCGTCGGGACGCTCGCCTTTTTCACTCTGATCCAGGAAGTACCCCATGAAGAAGTTTCTGCTGCCCGCCCTGCTGATCGGCACCTTCGCCACCCTGGCCGGCTGCTCCACCCCGAGCGTGATCACCCTCAACGATGGCCGCGAACTGCAGACCACCGACACGCCGCACTTCGACCGCAACTCCGGCTTCTACGAGTTCAAGCAACTGGACGGCAAGCCGACCCGCATCAACAAGGACCAGGTGCAGAGCATCAAGGACCTGTAATTGCGGCAGCCATGAAAAAGGCGATCCCTGCGGATCGCCTTTTTTGTCCCTGCCTGTTACTTCACGACTTTCAGGCTCGGACGACCACTGGGACGCGGCGGCTCGGGCGGACCATCGTCATCCGGCTCGACAACGTCGTCCTCAAGGTCATCCTCGTCCGCGAGCGGCGGCTCCAGCTCGAAGACCATACCCTGGCCATTCTCCCGGGCGTAGATCCCCAGGATGGCACCGATGGGCACATACAGCGTGTGCGCCACACCACCG
Source organism: Pseudomonas sp. FW305-96 (assembly GCF_058783825.1). Classification (NCBI taxonomy): domain Bacteria; kingdom Pseudomonadati; phylum Pseudomonadota; class Gammaproteobacteria; order Pseudomonadales; family Pseudomonadaceae; genus Pseudomonas; species Pseudomonas sp. FW305-96. Next base: position 30,995 of record NZ_JBYSYW010000016.1, on the reverse strand, counting down.
AAGCGTCCTTCGAAACTCACCGCCTCGTTGTCCATGTGCAGGCTGCGCACGGCACTGGGGGAGATGTTCAGGACGATCTGGCCATCGCTGGCGAATCCTTGGGGCACCTGAACGGCCGGGTACTCGGCGTTGACCAGCATATGGGGCGTGCAATCGTTGTCGACGATCCACTCGTACAGCGCGCGAACCAGATAGGGGCGACTGGAGTTCATCAACGGCTCCTCTTTAAACCTTGCGCATTTCACGTTCAGTAGCAGACAGGCTCGCCTGGAAAGGCTCGCGGGCGAACTGTCGCTCCATGTAATCCAGCAGCGGCTTGGCCTGCCGCGGCAATTCGATACCCATCACCGGCAAGCGCCAGAGTATGGGCAATAGACAGCAATCGACCAGACTCTGCTCCTCACTCATGAAGCAGGCCATTTCAGCGAACAGCGGGGCCACGCCCGTCAGGCTCTCGCGCAACTCCTTGCGCGCCTGGGTACGTGCCGGCTCGCTGCTGCGCGGGTCCAGCACGGTGTCGGCCAGGCTGCACCAGTCGCGCTGGATGCGGTGCATCAGCAGGCGACTGTTGCCGCGGGCCACCGGATAAACCGGCATCAGCGGCGGGTGCGGGTAACGCTCCTCGAGGTACTCCATCACCACGCTCGACTCGTACAGCGCCAGATCGCGATCGACCAGGGTCGGCAAGCTGCCGTAAGGGTTCACTTCGACCAGCTTGGGCGGCAGGCGGTTGGTGTCGACATCGATGATCTGCACCGTGACGCCTTTCTCCGCGAGCACCAGGCGTACCCGATGAGAGTAATGGTCAGCGGGGTCGGAATAGCAGGCTAACCTGTTGGTTGCGCCCATGTAGCGCCTCCTCGCACGGGATGCTTGTAAAAACTGCAAATGAAAACGCGCCCGGGGTGCCCCCGCGACATGACTGGGGCACCCCGGGCGCGTTCAACTACCAGAAACTACTGCGTGATCAGTGCACGTCCTTCCAGTATTCGCGCTTGAGCAAGTAGGCGAACACGAAGAAGAAAGCCAGGTACAGCAACACGTAGGTACCGATGCGCTGGCTTTCCAGTTTGACCGGGTTGGCCGAATAGGCCAGGAAGGTCACCAGGTTCTTGACCTTCTCGTCGAACTGCTCAGCCGTCAGGGTACCGGATTTCTCCTCGACGGTCAGCTGGTCGCACGCTTCATGGGTCAATGGGCTGCCGGTCAGCGGGTCATATTGCTTCTTGCCGTCGACCACACTCTGCACCTGCTTGCAGCCAATCACCTGGTTGCCCTGCAGGCCAACCAGCACGTTAGGCATGCCGACGTTGGGGAAGACTTTGTTGTTTACCCCGTATGGCCGCGCCTTGTCTTCATAGAAACTGCGCAGGTAGGTGTACAACCAATCGTTGCCACGCACCCGGGCAACCAGGGTGAGGTCGGGCGGCGCAGCGCCGAACCAGGTCTTGGCATCATTGGGCTGCATGCCGATCTTCATGTGGTCGCCGATCTTGGCGCCAGTGAACACCAGGTTTTCGAGCATCAGCTCGTGGGGGATCCCCAGGTCGTCGGCGACACGCTCGTATCGCTGGAACTTGGCACTATGGCACCCCATGCAATAGTTGGCGAAGGTGCGTGCGCCATCCTGCATCGCGGCCTTGTCGGTCAGGTCGATATCGACCTTGTCCAGCTCCAGGCCGTGTTCGGCGGCGAACGAAAGGCCAGGCATCAATGCCAGCAAGCATACTGCAATAAACTTTTTCATCAGCCAGTCACCCTTTCCGGAACCGGTTTGGTCTTCTCGAGCCTTGTGTAGAACGGCATCAGCAGGAAGTAGGCGAAGTACAACACCGTGCACACCTGCGACAGCAAGGTACGCCCCGGGGTCGGCGCCAGCACGCCCAGCACGCCAAGGATGACGAAGGCCACGCAGAACACCAGCAACCAGATCTTGCTCAGCCAGCCCTTGTAGCGCATCGAGCGCACCGGACTGCGGTCAAGCCAGGGCAACACGAACAGCACCGCGATTGCCGCGCCCATGGCAATCACCCCGAACAGCTTGTCGGGCACCGCGCGCAGAATCGCGTAGAACGGCGTGAAGTACCAGACAGGGGCGATATGCTCAGGGGTCTTGAAGGCGTTGGCCTGTTCGAAGTTCGGTTTTTCCAGGAAGTAGCCACCCATTTCCGGGAAGAAGAACACCACGGCACAGAACACGAAGAGGAACACCACCACACCGGCGATATCCTTGACGGTGTAGTACGGGTGGAACGGGATGCCATCCAGCGGGATGCCGTTCTCGTCCTTTTTCTTCTTGATGTCCACGCCATCGGGGTTGTTCGAACCCACTTCGTGCAGCGCCAGGATGTGCAGCACCACCAGGCCCAGGATCACGATAGGCAGGGCCACCACGTGCAGGGCGAAGAAGCGGTTCAGGGTGATGCCGGAGATCAGGTAGTCACCACGGATCCACTGGGTCAGGTCATCACCGATCACCGGGATCGCACCGAACAGCGAGATGATCACCTGGGCACCCCAGTAAGACATCTGCCCCCAGGGCAGCAGGTAGCCCATGAACGCCTCGGCCATCAACGCCAGGTAGATCAGCATGCCGAACAGCCAGACCAGCTCGCGCGGCTTCTGGTAGGAGCCGTAGAGCAACCCGCGGAACATGTGCAGGTAGACCACGATAAAGAACGCCGAGGCGCCGGTGGAGTGCAGGTAGCGCAGGATCCAGCCGTACTCGACGTCGCGCATGATGTACTCGACCGAGGCGAAGGCCTCTTCCGCCGAGGGGGTGAAACTCATGGTCAGCCACACGCCGGTGACGATCTGGTTGACCAGCACCAGCAACGCCAGGGAGCCGAAGAAGTACAGGAAGTTGAAGTTCTTGGGCGCGTAATACTTGCTTAGATGGTCTTCCCACATTTTCGTTGCAGGGAAGCGCGCATCGATCCACTCCATGAACTTGCTCATCATGCGTTCTCCTGATCGACGCCGATGACGATGATTTCGTCCGACTCGTACGAGTGCGGTGGCACTGGCAGGTTGAGAGGCGCCGGCTGGGATTTGTAGACGCGCCCGGCCAGGTCGTAGTGCGAACCGTGGCAGGGGCAGAAATAGCCACCGACCCACTTCGGCCCCAGGTCAGCCGGGGCAACTTCAGGGCGGAAGGTTGGCGAGCAACCCAGGTGCGTGCACAGACCTACCAGGATGAGAATCTCGGGCTTGATCGAGCGAACTTGCGGGTCGACGTAGGTCGGCTGCACCGACGCCTTGGATTCAGGATCGGACAGCTCGCCGGTGATCTTTTTCAGATTACCGAGGATCTCCTCCGTTCGCCGCACGATGAATACAGGTTGCCCCCGCCATTCAGCTACCATCTGCTGACCGGGCTCGACCTTGGCGATATTGACCTTCACCGGTGCCCCTGCGGCTTTCGCCTTGGCACTGGGAAACCATGACCCCACGAACGGTACCGCTGCCCCCACTGCCCCCGCTGCCCCGACCACGGATGTCGCGGCTACGAGGAAGCGGCGCCGGCCTGCGTTGACGCCGTCATTGCTCATTCAGTCCTCTCCCATCAGCTTGCTTGGCCTGTTTGAACAGGCATCTACTTAGGTACGTCTGTGGCACTAAAAATTGGCCGCAATGGTAAGGAACAAATCCACACGCTGACAAGGTGATTACCCGCTCGTCGGGCTACTACCCTCGCTTTGCTTGATCTGCGTCTATGCGACAAACGGCCACGGACTAGCAGACAGGTTAGTTGAAGACATAAAAAAAGCCCGGTTCCAAAAAGGAACCGGGCTTTTTTCGACTGCCGAAGCGGTATTAACGCTTGGAGTACTGAGGACGCTTACGCGCTTTACGCAGACCCACTTTCTTACGCTCAACTTCACGAGCGTCGCGGGTGACGTAGCCAGCACGACGCAGAGCGCCACGCAGGGTTTCGTCGTATTCCATCAGGGCGCGGGTGATGCCGTGGCGGATTGCACCGGCCTGACCGCTGACACCACCACCGGAAACGGTGACGTAGATGTCGAACTTCTCAACGGTTTCGGTCAGTTCCAGCGGCTGGCGAACAACCATGCGAGCGGTTTCGCGGCCGAAGAACACGTCCAGAGAACGGTTGTTGATGGAGATGTTACCGGTACCTGGACGCAGGAAAACGCGAGCGGTTGCGGTCTTGCGACGGCCAGTGCCGTAGTTTTGAGTCGCCGACATAATGAACTATCCCGTTAGATCTTCAGTTCTTGAGGCTGCTGAGCAGTGTGTGGGTGAGCAGCACCCGCGTACACTTTCAGCTTGCGGTACATGTCGCGACCCAGCGGGTTCTTCGGCAGCATGCCTTTGACCGCGGTTTCGATAACACGCTCAGGGGCCTTGGCGATCAACTTCTCGAAGTTGATTTCCTTGATACCGCCCGGGAAGCCGGAGTGGGAGTAGTACATCTTGTCGGAAGACTTGGCACCAGTCACACGGATCTGCTCGGCGTTGATGACGACGATGTAGTCGCCGGTGTCAACGTGAGGGGTGTATTCTGGCTTGTGCTTGCCACGCAGGCGGCTAGCGATTTCGGTAGCCAGACGACCCAGGGTCTGACCAGCGGCGTCGACTACGAACCACTCGCGCTTTACTGTTTCCGGTTTAGCAGTAAAAGTTTTCATTCTCTAAAGCCTCAGAGGCCGCCCAGCGAAAAATAGACGGCGAATCTTACTGGATAGTGCACAGCTTGCCAAGGGCAAGCGCGCAGCCGAACGCTGACGCTTTTGGGGGCTCGGGTCGGGCACGCCAATGTTCGACAAGGGTTCCCTGCATGGTGGTGCATCACTTCCGCCACACGGAGAGGGGCAGAATTATCCAGATTGCAGGAAAAATTTCAACCTGCTTTTATGGACTTCTTTGTCACGGAGCACCTTCCCGATGGAATACCGCAAGCTCGGCCGTACCGACCTCGATGTCAGCGCCCTGTGCCTGGGCACCATGACCTGGGGTGAACAGAACACCCAGGACCAGGCCTTCGCCCAGATCGCCCTGGCCAAGGCCAGCGGCATCAACTTCATCGACACCGCCGAGATGTACCCGGTGCCACCGCGCCCGGAGACCTACGCCGCCACCGAACGCGTCATCGGCAACTGGTTCGCCGCCAACGGCGACCGTGACGAATGGATCCTCGCCAGCAAGGTCGCCGGCCCCGGCAACGGCATCAGCCACATCCGCGATGGCCAACTCAAGCACAACCGCCAGCACATCGTCGCCGCGCTGGACGAGAGCCTCAAGCGCCTGCAGACCGACCGCATCGACCTCTACCAGTTGCACTGGCCCGAGCGCAGCACCAACTTCTTCGGCAAGCTCGGCTACCAGCACCTGCCCCAGGACATCTTCACTCCGCTGGAGGAAACCCTGGAGGTGCTCGATGAACAGGTGCGCGCCGGCAAGATCCGCCACATCGGCCTGTCCAACGAAACCCCGTGGGGCACCCTGAAATTCCTGCACCTGGCCGAAACCCGCGGCTGGCCCCGCGCGGTGTCGATCCAGAACCCCTACAACCTGCTCAACCGCAGCTTCGAAGTGGGCCTGGCAGAGGTGGCAATCCGCGAGCAGTGCGGTTTGCTGGCCTATTCGCCGCTGGCCTTCGGCATGCTGTCGGGCAAGTACGAAAACGGCGCCCGCCCGGAACACGCCCGCCTGACCCTGTTCAGCCGCTTTGCCCGCTATTCCAATCCGCAGACCGTGGCCGCCTGCGGCCGCTATGTGCAGCTGGCCCGCGAACACGGGCTGGACCCGGCGCAGATGGCGCTGGCGTTCGTGACCCGGCAGCCGTTCGTGACCAGCAACATCATCGGCGCGACGAACCTCGAGCAACTGCGCAGCAATATCGACAGCCAGGCGTTGAATCTGGGCGATGAACTGCTGGCGGCAATCGAGGCGGTCCATCAGGAGCAGCCAAACCCCGCGCCTTGATGCAACGCAGGCGCTGCACTGCTCTTTCGTGGGGTAGACACAATCGCCAAAAAATAAGACGATCCAGCCGGTGATTGACCACTCTACCCTATAAGAACAATGACAATGATGTTTACCCAACCCCCGGCGTCGCTGCGGCGCGTCAGCATCCTGGCCGTTGATAAAGTGTTCGCTTCGACACTGATGCAGGCCAAGGACTTCTTCCACCTGGCCAGCCTGCGCTACAGCAAGCAGCTGGGCCTGGGCCTGCAACCGATGTTCGAGATCGGCCTGGTGAGCCCGGACGGTTTGCCCGTGGACAGCTTCAGCAACGTGCAGTTGCCGGTCGACAGCGGCCTCAACGACGCCGACGTGATCATCCTGCCGGCCTTCTGGGACGACTTCGACAACCTGCTGCAACGCTATCCGCAGGTACTGCCCTGGCTGCGCGAGCAGCATGCCCGTGGCGCGGTGCTATGCGCCGAGGCCAGCGGCGTGTTCTGGCTGGCCGAGTCGGGGCTGCTCGACGGCAAGGAGGCGACCACCTACTGGCGCTTCTTCAGCAGCTTCGCCGAGCGCTTCCCGAAGATCCGCCTGAACCAGGACAAGCACCTGACCGACGCCGACAATCTCTACTGCGCCGGTGGCACCACCTCGGCCTGCGACCTGTACATCTACCTGATCGAACGCTTCTGTGGCGCCAACGTGGCCCGCGCGGTGGCCCGCGACATCCTCTACGAGGTGCAGCGCAGCTATACCCCGGGGCGCATGGGCTTCGGCGGCCAGAAGCTGCACCAGGACCTGATCATCCTGCAGATCCAGCACTGGCTCGAAGAGCACTTCGCCGACAAGTTCCGCTTCGAGGATGTGGCGCGCAACCACGGCATGAGCATCCGCAACTTCATGCGCCGCTTCCAGAGCGCCACCGGCGACAAGCCCCTGCACTACCTGCAGCGCCTGCGCATCGAGACCGCCAAGGGCCTGCTGTCGAGCACGCGCAAGAGCATCAAGACCATCAGCTACGAGGTGGGCTACGACGACGCGAGTTTCTTCGCCCGGCTGTTCCGCCAGCACACCGAACTGTCGCCGAACCAGTATCGGCAGCAGTTCATGCAAGAGGCCTGAATACGACAAGGGCCGCTTCGCGCCCCATCGCCGGCAAGCCGGCTCCCACAAGATCAGTACGTAACTTGTGGGAGCCGGCTTGCCGGCGATGGGGCGCGAAGCGGCCCCGTTTCATCAGCCCTTAAGGCTTGTGCGCCCGCGACAGGAACTCGTGGGACTGCATCTCCAGCAGACGGCTGAGCGTGCGCTGGAACTCGAAACTCAGGCGCCCGCCGGTATACAGGTCCTTGAGCTCTACCTCGGCCGAGATGATCAGCTTCACGTTGCGGTCGTAGAACTCGTCGACCATGTTGATGAAGCGCCGGGCGATGTCATCGGTGGTCACGCCCATCTGCTCGACATTGCTCAGCAGCACGGCATGAAAGATCTTGCCCAGTTCGATGTAGTCGTTCTGGCTGCGCGGCCCGTCGCACAGGGCACGGAAATCGAACCAGGCGACGTCGTCGCAGGTGCGCAAGGCATGGATCTCGCGGTTCTCGATCATCAGCACGTCGTTCTCGACGGCCTGGGTGCACTCTGGGGTCAACGCCTTGAAGCTGGCGCGCAGGCTTTCATGCGCCGCAGCGTCGAGCGGGAAGTGGAACAGCTCGGCCTGCTCCAGGTGACGCAGGCGATAGTCCACGCCGCTGTCGACGTTCACCACATCGGTGTACTGCTTGATCATGGCGATCGCCGGCAGGAAGCGCGCGCGCTGCAGGCCGTCCTTGTACAGGCCGTCCGGGACGATGTTGGAAGTGGCCACCAGCGACACGCCGTTCTTGAACAGCTCTTCCATCAGGGTGCCGAGGATCATGGCATCGGTGATATCGGAGACGAAGAACTCGTCGAAGCAGATCACCTTGGCTTCGTCACTGAAGCGCTTGGCGATGATGGTCAGCGGGTTCTTCTCGCCCTTGAGGGTCTTCATCTCCTCATGGACGCGCTTCATGAAGCGGTGGAAGTGCGTGCGCATCTTCTGCTTGAACGGCAGCGCTTCATAGAAGGTGTCGACCAGGTAGGTCTTGCCCCGGCCCACGCCGCCCCAGAAGTACAGGCCCTTGACCGGCGTCTGCTCCTTCTTGCCGAACAGTTTGCCGAACACCCCCGGCTTGTTGTTCTGCGCCTGCACCAGGTCGTCGTACAGGCGCTGCAGGTGACGCACCGCAGTTTCCTGCGCCGCGTCATGGAAGAAGTCGGGGCGTTTCAGATCGGCTTGGTATCGTTCTAGGGGCGTCATGATTTCGTTAGCGAGGCAACAAAAAACGGGCCGTCACTGTAGCGACCGGCCCGCTTAATGGCAATCAGACTTGCGTCAAAGTGACTCAGTCCGCCTGTGGCGCCAGGGCCTCGCGCAGGCTGCTGATGGCCGCGTCACGGGCCTCGGCGGCCTCGAACTGCGGCCCGTCGGCAACTTGCTCACCGTTCAGCCAGAGCGAGAAGCCCAGGCCCTCGACCCGCACATCGGCCTCGCCGCCCTGTTGCAGTTGCTTGCTCACCGCCCCCGCACTCTTGCCATCTGCGAAGCTGCGCGACAGCAGCAATTGCTCGCCATCGGCGGCCAGCAGGCGGAAGCGGAAGCTGCCATCCTCGTCACGGAAGCTGACGAAGCGGGCGCTCTTGGCGGCCTTCTTCTTCACCTCGGTGCTGGCCTGCACGGTGGTGCGGAACGAGCGCAGGCCAACTGCCTCGCGCAATTGTTCGAGGAACGGCGTGGCGATCTTGCGGGCCTTGGCGGCACCAGCCAGGAGGATGTCCTCGAGGTCCGACGGGCGCGAGATCAGCTGGTGGTAGTGTTCGCGCTTTTCGGCCAGCTGGCCGTCGAGCAGCTGGAACAGGCGCTGCTTGGCATCGCCCCAGCCCAGGCCCTGCAGCAGCTCTTCGCGGAACTCGGCGCACTGCCCCGGCGTTGAGAAGGCCTGGAACAGGGTGAACAGGTGCGAATTATCCGGATCCTTGGCTTCGCCAGGGGCCTTGGAGTCGGTGACGATGCGCGAGATCGCATCCTTCATGTCCTTGGCGCTGGTGAACAGCGGGATGGTGTTGTCGTAGCTCTTGGACATCTTGCGACCGTCCAGGCCTGGGAGCGTGGCCACGCTCTCCTCGATCACCGCCTCGGGCAGGGCGAAGAAGTCCTTGCCCTGGCCGAACAGGTGGTTGAAGCGCTGGCCGATGTCGCGGGCCATTTCCACGTGCTGGATCTGGTCGCGACCGACCGGCACCTTGTTGGCATTGAACATCAGGATATCGGCGGCCATCAGCACCGGGTAGCTGAACAGGCCCATGGTCACGCCGGCGTCCGGGTCTTCGCCGGCCTCGACGTTCTTGTCCACCGACGCCTTGTAGGCGTGGGCACGGTTGAGCAGGCCCTTGGCGGCGACACAGGTCAGCAACCAGGTCAGCTCCGGGATCTCGGGGATGTCCGACTGGCGATAGAAGGTCACCTTGGCCGGGTCCAGGCCACCGGCCAGCCAGGTGGCGGCGATCTCCAGGCGCGAACGCTGGATGCGCTGCGGGTCGTCGCACTTGATCAGGGCATGGTAGTCGGCCAGGAAGTAGAACGAGTCGGCACCGGGCTGCTGGCTGGCGAGGATGGCCGGGCGGATGGCGCCGGCGTAGTTGCCCAGGTGCGGGGTGCCGGTGGTGGTGATACCGGTGAGGATGCGCGTGGTCATGGGGGTTCGCTTATTTCAGGCTTGGCTCAGTTCGAAAGGCGCGGCAGCAGCAGATCCTTCAGATCGGTCAGCTTGCCATGGAAAAAGTGTCCGCATTCTGCCACTTTCAGCAGCTCGTGGGGGCGCGACAGGGCGGCGGACCAATCGTAGACCAGTTGCGGATCGACCACCTCGTCGGTGTCCGGCTGCACGACGGTCAGCGCAACGCGCTCGGGCAGCGGGAACTGCGCGTTCAGACGCATCACCGCCGGGGCAATCATGAACAGCTGTTGCAGCTCGACACCCGCCGCCTCCAGGCGACCGGCCAGGCTGGCGGCAACGAAGCCGCCGAAGGAGAAGCCCATCAGCACCAAGGGCAGCTCAGGATGCTGCTGGCGCAGCCAGGCTGCGGCAGCCTCGGCATCCGCCACCTCGCCAGCGCCCATGTCGTGGCTGCCGGCGCTCTGGCCAACGCCGCGGTAGTTGAAGCGCAAGGTGACGTAACCTGCATCACGGGCGGTACGCTGCAGGGTCGAGACCACCTTGTTGAGCATGGTGCCGCCCTGGACCGGGTTGGGGTGGCAGATCAGCACCGCGCCACGGGCATCGGCCACGTCCAGGTACAACGCCTCAAGCTGGCCGATCGGGCCATCGATGAACAAGGGGGTTTCGCGGATAAGCAAGGTACTACTCCGTGACCTCGTGAAGGGTCGACTCGTCTAGCAAAGGAATTCTGTTCTGATTTGCGATCGCTCGCGGTATACAGCGCAGGTCTGAGCCGTTAACGTAAAGCAAAGCCGTTTATAGAGGAAGGACTCGTGGAACACTCGCTCCTTGTTTGGTTGCTGCCGACCCTGGCCCTGGTTGTCGGTGTCGTCGTCGGTTTCGCGCTGGCCCGCCTGCTGCCCAACGCGGCACCGAGCAATACCCAACGCCAGCTGGATGACATCCAGCAGCGCTTCGACAATTACCAGAACGAAGTGGTGACCCACTTCAACAGCACCGCATCGCTGGTCAAGAAACTGACCCAGAGCTACCAGGACGTGCAGGATCACCTGGCCGAGGGCGCCAACCGCCTGGCCCTGGACGAGCTGACCCGCCAACGCCTGCTGGCCGCGCTGCACTCCGAAGCCGCGCAAGGCCCGCGTGATCGCCTGACGCCACCGAAGGATACCGCCGAAGTACCACGCGACTACGCACCGAAGTCCCCGAACTCGCCGGGCATGCTCGATGAGAGCTACGGGCTCAAGCGCTGAATCGATGACATGAAAAAGGCCTCGCAAGAGGCCTTTTTTGTGGGAAGTCGCAAACGGGATCTGCGTGGGAGCGGGCTTGGGCCGCGATAGAGCCGGCCCAGATCACCTCAGCGATACCAGGCTGCCCCCTCCTCGCCGATGCCATAAAGCGCCCGCGCCTGCCCCAGCACATCCGTCGGCAACACGCCCTGGCACACCAGCCCATGCAACGCTGCCAGCACTACGGCATACCGGTCCACCTCGAAAAACCGTCGCAACTGCTGGCGGGTATCGCTGCGCCCGAAACCATCGGTGCCCAGGGTGGTATAGGGCGCCTGCACATACTCGGCGATCAACTGCGGCCAGGCACGCACATAGTCGCTGGCCGCGATCACCGGGGCGTCGCCGGACAGGCAACGACGCACATGGCAATCCACCTGCTCCCCGGCTATTGCCAGGCGTTGCGCATCCCTGGCACCACGCGCCAGTTCGCTGAAGCTGGTGACGCTGAACACCTCGCTGTCGACCTGCCAGTCACTGGCCAGCAACTCACCCGCAGCAATCACCTCGCGCAGGATGGTGCCCGAACCCAACAAGCGCACCTGGCCACGGGGAGCGGCCGAGGAATGCCGGGCAAACCGGTACATGCCCCGCAGTACATCGTCGTGCATGTCCTCGGGCAACGACGGTTGCGGGTAGTTTTCATTCATCACCGCCACATAGTGGAACTCGTCCTGCTGCTCCACCAGCATGCGCCGCGCGGCATGGTCGAGGATCACCGCCAGCTCGCCGGCAAAGCATGGGTCCCAGGCCCGGCAGTTGGGCACCATCGACGCCATGACCAGGCTCGATCCGTCCTGGTGCTGAAGCCCCTCGCCACCCAGCGTGGTGCGCCCCGCGGTAGCACCCAGCAACAGGCCTCGGGCGCGCTGGTCGGCGGCGGCCCAGATCAGGTCGCCGACCCGCTGGAAGCCGAACATCGAGTAATAGATGTACACCGGCAGCATCGGCTCGCCATGCACCGCGTAGGCGGTGGCTGCCGCGACCCATGAGGAGATCGCCCCGGCCTCGGTGATGCCCTCCTCCAGCAGTTGGCCGTCCCGCGCCTCCTTGTAGACCAGCAGCGAGCCCGCGTCCTCCGGTTCGTAGCGTTGCCCGTGGGGCGAATAGATGCCGATCTGGCGGAACAGGCTGGCCATGCCGAAGGTGCGCGCCTCGTCGGCGACGATCGGCACCACCCGCGGCCCCAACCCAGGCGCCTTCAGCCAGTTGCCCAGCAAGCGCACGGCGGCCATGGTGGTGGACATCTCCTTGCCCTCGGCGTGCAGGGCGAAACCGCCGAACGCCTCCAGTTCCGGCACGGGCAAGGTGGCACAGTCGTTGCGGCGCAGCGGCAACGGCCCACCCAGTGTCTGGCGGCGCTGGCGCAGATAGACCATCTCTGGACTGTCCTCAGCCGGGCGATAGAAACGCAGTTGCTCCACCGCCTCATCCGACAACGGCAAATGGAAACGATCGCGGAAGGCCAGCAGCGCCTGCACATCGAGTTTCTTGGCCTGGTGCGCGGTCATCCGCGACTCGCCGGCACTGCTCATGCCATAGCCTTTCTTGGTCTTGGCCAGGATCACCGTCGGCCGGCCCTTGCACGCCCTGGCGGCGGCATAGGCGGCATGCAGCTTGCGAAAATCATGACCACCGCGCTTGAGGGCGTTGATCTCTTCGGCGCTCATATGCGCCACCAGGCGCTGCAAAGCCGGGTTCTGCTTGAAGAAGTGTTCGAGGTTGTAGCTGCCGTCCTTGGCACCGAGGGTCTGGAACTGCCCGTCGGGTGTCGCCGCCAACTGACGCAGCAGCGCATGTTGATGATCGCGGGCGAACAGTGCGTCCCACTCCGAGCCCCACAGCACCTTGATCACGTTCCAGCCGGCGCCGCTGAACAACGCTTCGAGTTCCTGGATGATCTGGCCATTGCCGCGTACCGGGCCGTCAAGGCGCTGCAGGTTGCAGTTGACGATGAAGGTCAGGTTGTCCAGGCCTTCACGGGCAGCCAGGGTCAGGCCGGCAGTCGACTCCGGCTCGTCCATCTCGCCATCGCCGAACACACCCCAGACATGCCGGCCAGAGGTGTCGAGCAACCCGCGATGTTGCAGGTAACGCATGAAGCGCGCCTGGTAGATCGCGTTGAGCGGGCCGATGCCCATCGAGCCGGTCGGGAACTGCCAGAAGTCGGGCATCAGCCATGGGTGTGGGTAGGAACACAGCCCGTTGCCGGCGACCTCCTGGCGATAGTTGGCCAACTGCTCCTCGCTCAGGCGCCCTTCGAGGAAGGCGCGGGCATAGATGCCCGGCGCCGAGTGCGGCTGGAAGAACACCAGGTCGCCACTGCGCCGCTCACCACCGCCCTCGCCGCGGAAAAAATGCTGGAAACCGACTTCGAAGATCTCCGCCGCCGAAGCGTAGCTGGCGATATGCCCGCCCAGCTCGCCGTAGGCATGGTTGGCGCGCACCACCATGGCCAGCGCATTCCAGCGCAGGATGCTGGTGATGCGCTCGTCCAGGTCCAGATCCCCGGGGTAGGCGCCCTGCTGTTCCACCGGCACGGTGTTGCGGTAGGCCGAGAAAGCCTGGGCCTCGCGCTCCAGGCCCAGCTCGAGGGCATGGGCCTGCAGGCGCTGCAGCAGGTAGCGGGCCCGCGTCGGGCCGCAGTGGGCCAGGGTCGAGGCCAGCGCCTCGCACCACTCGGCGGTTTCCGCTGGGTCGCTGTCAAGAGCGGCATCAAGGGCCGTCAACGGCTCGTTCGGGTTCATCATCGCTACCATCGCGCAGGCCTCGTCCGTGGCGGTTCAGGCACAGGCCTTCAGGGCCTGGGCAATGTCGGCAAGCAGGTCATCGATGTCTTCCAGCCCCACCGACAAGCGCACCAGCCCTTCCGAGATGCCATGCTCGGCACGCTGCTGTTGGGTATAGCTGGAATGGGTCATGCTCGCCGGGTGCTGGGCCAACGACTCGGCATCGCCCAGGCTCACCGCGCGGCTGAACAGCTGCAGGGCGTTCATGAAACGGCGCCCGGCTTCGATCCCGCCCTTCAGCTCGAAGGCAATCATCCCGCCCGGCAGGCGCATCTGCCGCTGGGCCAGCGCGTACTGCGGGAAGGATGGCAAGCCTGGGTAATGCAGCAACTCGACCTGCGGCTGCTGCGCCAGGAACTCGGCCACCTGCTGGGCATTGGCGCAGTGACGGTCCATGCGCAGGGCCAGGGTCTTGATGCCGCGCATCAACAGCGAGGCATCGTGGGGCGAGAGCACGGCGCCGGTCATGTCCTTGAGCCCTTCCAGGCGGATGCGGTCGATCAGCGCCTTGCGCCCCACCACCAGGCCGGCGGTGATATCACCATGCCCGGACAGGTATTTGGTGGCCGAGTGCACCACCAGGTCGACGCCCAGTTCCAGAGGGCGCTGCAGGTAGGGCGTGCAGTAGGTGTTGTCGACCACGATGCTCAGGTCATGGCCCTGTGCAGCCTCGACCACCGCGGCGATATCCACCAGCTGCATGTTGGGGTTGGCCGGCGTCTCGAAGTAGATCATCCGCGTCTTCGCGGTGATCGCGGCCTTCAGTGCCGGAATGTCGTTGAGGTCGACATGGCGGATCTTCACGCCGAATTCGCCGATGCCGTGGTGCAAATAGGCGAAGGTGCAACCGTACAGGGTGCTGCCGACAATCAGCTCGTCACCCGGGCGTAGCAGGGTCCATAGCGTGGCGGTGATGGCGCCCATGCCGGAGGCCAGCGCCAGCCCGGCCTCGCCCCCTTCCAGGGAGGCCATGCGCTGTTCCAGCAGGCCCAGGGTCGGGTTGGAAATGCGGCTGTAGAAATGCCCCGGCTCTTCGCCGGCAAAGCAGGCGGCGCCGTACTCGACAGTGGGAAACGCGTAGGTGGCGGTCTGGTAGACCGGCGGTACCAGGGCGCCGCCGTGGGACAGCGGATCATAGCCATGGTGAATGGCCCGCGTGGAGAAACCGGTATTGGTGTTGGAGTCGCGCATGGCAACAGTCTCTTGTGGTTTGTTATAAGCTTATGCCACCAAGCTGCCGCGCTTTTTCCAAACTTGCCCACGCAATCGGGCATGTTTTGAAAGAAAAACAACAAAAATTGAAGATGGAGGGCAAGATATGCCTTCAGCGCTCGACCGTACCGACCGCGCCCTGCTCGCTGCCCTGCAGGACAACGCCCGCCTGACCGTTTCCGAACTCGCCGACCAGGTCGCCCTGACCACCTCGCCCTGCTGGCGGCGGGTCAAGTTGCTCGAGGACAACGGCTACATCACCGGCTACCAGGCCATTCTTTCGCCCAAGTCGCTGGGCTTCGGGGTGACCGCGTTCGTCAGCATCATGATGGACTCGCACACCAAGGAAATGGCCCTGGCGTTCGAGAAGCGGCTGATGGAGATCCCCGAGATCGTCGCCTGCCACAATATCTCCGGACGCTATGATTTTTTGCTGGAGATCCTGGCGCGGGACCTGGAATCGTTTGGCGAATTCACCCGCGAGGTGCTGCAGCGGTTGCCGGGGGTGAAGGAGATCTATTCGAGCTTTTCGTACAAGGCGGTGAAAGAACGGCGGGTGATTCCCGTTTCCGAAACGCATATCTAGGGCCGCCCTGCGGCCCATCGCCGCGGTTCGTCGCCACGACAAGCCGGCTCCCACACCGACCGCGCTGACCTGAAACCCTGCGCTATCCTGTGGGAGCTGGCTTGCCAGCGATGGGCTGCAAAGCAGCCCTAAATGAAAAACCCCGCCGAAGCGGGGTTTTTCACTTCAGGCAATCAATCAGATCGCCCCACGCTGACGCAGCACATCCAGCACCAGCTTCACGCCTTCATCGACGCTGACCGACTGGGTGTCAATCACCAGGTCCGCATCCAGCGGCACATCGAACGGGAAGCTCTCGCCCGGGATGTTGTCGCCACCGGCGGCATACAGGCCCTGCGGGTCACGCTCGCGGCACACCAGCGGCGAAGCCTGGACGTACACGGTCACCAGGCGCTCCTTGCCGATCAGCGCCCTTGCCTGCTCGCGGCCTTCGGCGTCCGGCGCGACGAACGCGGCCAGTGTCAGCAGACCGGCTTCGTTGAACTGGCGCGCCACATGGGCGGCGCGGCGCCAGTTCTCGGTGCGCCCGGCGCGGTCCTGCGGCAGGCCCTTGTTCAGGTCGTGACGCAGGTTCTGGCCGTCGAGCACGTAGACTGCACGGCCCATGTCGAACAGCTTGCGCTCCACGGCGTAGGCCAGGGTGCTCTTGCCGGCGCCCGACAGGCCGCTGAACAGTACGGTGGCCGGTTGCTGGCCGAAACGCAGGGCGCGCTCTTCGGTGGACACATGAGCCAACTTGCCGTGTTGGCCAGTGCCACCGTGCGGCAGAACCGGCGGGGCAATGATCATGCCGGCACCGACGGTGCCGTTGGTCAGGCGGTCGATGACGATGAATGCGCCGGTGGTGCGGTTGCTCTCGTAACCGTCCAGGGCGATGGCGCTGTCCAGGGCGACCTTGACCCTGCCGATCTCGTTGAGTTGCAGCGCGCTGGCGGCGCCCTGCTCCAGGGTGTTCACATCGACCTTGTGGGTGATGCTGGCGATCGAGCCCGGCACATAGCTGGTGGCGCGCTTGATATCGTACTTCTTGCCCGGGAGCATTGGCTCCTCGGCCATCCACACCAGCATGGCGTCGAACTGGTCGGCCACCGTTGGAACATTGTCGGCATGCACCAGCAAGTCGCCACGGGAGATGTCGATCTCGTCTTCCATGGTCAGGGTCACCGCCTGGCCAGGGCCGGCGTTCTCCAACTCACCTTCATAGGTGACGATGGACTTGACCCGGCTGCTCTTGCCCGACGGCAGCACGACGATCTCGTCGCCCTTGTGCACCACGCCACCGGCGATGGTGCCGGCGAAGCCACGGAAGTTGAGGTTCGGGCGGTTGACGTACTGCACCGGGAAACGCAGGTCGGTGACATTGCGGTCGGCGGCAACCTCGACAGTCTCGAGGATCTCCATCAGCGCCGGGCCCGTGTACCACGGCGAACGCTCGCTGCGATTGACCACGTTGTCGCCCTTGAGCGCCGACATCGGCACGAAGTGCAGGCTCGAAGGCTTCAGGTTGATGCCCTCGGCGAACTTCAGGTAGTCGGCCTTGATCGACTCGAAGACCTGCTCGTCGAAGCCCTTGAGGTCCATCTTGTTGACCGCGACGACGATGTGCTTGATACCCAGCAGGGATGCGATGTAGCTGTGTCGGCGGGTCTGGGTCTGCACGCCGTAGCGGGCGTCTACCAGGATGATCGCCAGGTCGCAGGTGGACGCACCGGTGGCCATGTTGCGGGTGTACTGCTCGTGCCCCGGGGTGTCGGCGATGATGAACTTGCGCTTGGCGGTGGAGAAGTAGCGGTAGGCGACATCGATGGTGATGCCCTGCTCGCGCTCGGCCTGCAGGCCGTCGACCAGCAGCGCCAGGTCGACTTCCTCGCCGGTGGTGCCGGATTTCTTCGAGTCACGGGTGATGGCCTCGAGGTGGTCCTCGTAGATCATCTTCGAATCGTGCAGCAGGCGCCCGATCAGGGTGCTCTTGCCGTCGTCCACGTTGCCGCAGGTGAGGAAGCGCAACAGCTCTTTGCGCTCGTGCTGGGCCAGGTAGGCGAGGATGTCCTCGCTGATCAGATCAGATTGGTGCGACATGCTGGAACCCTGAAATTAGAAGTAGCCTTGGCGTTTTTTGTCTTCCATGGAGCCGGCGCCATCGTGGTCGATGACACGGCCCTGGCGTTCGGACGTCCGGGTCAGGAGCATTTCCTGGATGATGTCCGTCAGGGTCTCGGCTTCGGACTCGACCGCCCCCGTCAGCGGGTAGCAGCCCAGGGTACGGAAACGCACTTTCTTCTTGACGATGCGCGCCTTCTCCTCGTCGCTCAGGTGCTCGAGGATGCGCTCGTCGTCGATCATGATCAGGGTGCCGTTCTTCTCGATCACTTCACGCTCGGCGGCGAAGTACAGCGGCACGATCGGGATGCCTTCGAGGTAGATGTACTGCCAGATGTCCAGCTCGGTCCAGTTCGACAGCGGGAACACGCGGATCGACTCGCCCTTGTTGACCTTGCCGTTGTAGATGTTCCACAACTCCGGGCGCTGGTTCTTCGGATCCCAGCGGTGCTTGCTGTCACGGAACGAGTAGACGCGCTCCTTGGCGCGGGACTTCTCTTCGTCGCGGCGCGCGCCACCGAAGGCGGCATCGAAGCCATGCTTGTCCAGCGCCTGCTTCAGGCCCTGGGTCTTCATGATGTCGGTATGCTTGGAACTGCCATGGGTGAACGGGTTGATGCCCTGCGCCACACCCTCGGGGTTGACGTGGGTGATCAGCTCCAGGCCCATCTCTTCGACCATCTTGTCGCGGAAGCGGTACATCTCCTGGAACTTCCACTGGGTGTCGACGTGCATCACCGGGAACGGCAGCTTGCCCGGGAAGAACGCCTTGCGCGCCAGGTGCAGCATGACCGCGGAATCCTTGCCGATCGAGTACAGCATCACCGGGTTGTCGAACTCGGCGGCCACCTCGCGGATGATGTGGATGCTCTCCGCCTCCAGCTGTTTCAAGTGCGTCAGATTGTCGACCATGGCTACTCACGAAAAACGATCTTATGGACGGCCTGCGGGCCGTGTTCGAGCGAGCCACTTTATCACAGCACCTGATTCTATTTAGGCGGGTGGCTAGATCGAAAAGGTCTAATGATATGACTGGGGGTTTGGGCAAAAAAAGCATCGCGGGGCAAGCCCGCGATGCGGCCGTCAGATCGGATTCGGGCAATCGATGAACAGGTGCTCCAGGGCAAAGCGACGCGCCAGGTAATCGCCCAGCGCCTGCACGCCGTAGCGCTCTGTTGCGTGGTGACCGGCGGCGATGAAGCTGATGCCGTTCTCGCGGGCACTGTGGAAGGTCTGCTCCGACGCCTCGCCACTGAGGAACAGGTCGACTCCGGCGGCGATGGCGGTGTCGATGTAGCCCTGCCCGCCCCCGGTGCACCAGCCGACCCGGCGGATCGTCTGCTCACCCTCGATGAGCAGCGGCTCACGCCCCAGCGCCTCCTGCACACGGCGGGCGAAATCCCGCGCCGATACCGGTTCGGCCAGCGAGCCGACCAGGCCCACCACCTTGGGATTGTTGGGGTCCAACGGACCCTCGACGGTGATGTCCAGCTGGCGCGCCAGCTGCACGTTGTTGCCCACCTCCGGGTGCACGTCCAGCGGCAGGTGGAAGGCCAGCAGGCTGAGGTCGTGCTTGAGCAGGGTCTTCAAGCGTCGCTGCTTGATACCGGTGATGCAGGGGTTTTCACCCTTCCAGAAATAGCCATGGTGCACCAGCACCAGGTCGGCCTCGGCCTCGACCGCGGCGTCCAGCAGCGCCTGGCTGGCGGTCACGCCGCTGACGATGCGGCTGACCTGGGGACGGCCTTCGACCTGCAGGCCGTTGGGGCAGTAATCCTGGATCCTGGCGCTGGCCAGGTAGCGCTCGGCTTCCTCGACCAGGATATTGAGGGCGACGGCCATGAAAAATCTCCTCGAATTCGGCATTGCGACGGGCGTCAGGCCCTATAATGGCCGCCATTATGGGCCGTCGCCGGCGTGGGGGAAACCGCCGGCAGGCGCTCGGGGTGTCCGGCCATCGCCGTTCGGTATCTTCAGGTGTATGATCGCGCCCGCTCGCGCCCCGGGCCCATAGACACGGCCCCCGTCCCACTCCCAGGATCGATTCATGCTCAAGGCTCTGCGTTACTTCGGCTGGCCCCTGCTCACCGGTGTGCTGATCGCCATGCTGGTCATCCAGCGCTTCCCCGAATGGGTCGGCCTGCCCAGCCAGGACGTCAACCTGCAACAAGCCCCGCAAACCACTAAGCTCATGCAGGGGCCGGTCTCCTATGCCGATGCCGTGACCCTGGCCGCGCCCGCAGTGGTCAACCTCTATACCACCAAGGTGGTGAACAAGAGCGCGCACCCGCTGTTCGAGGACCCGCAGTTCCGCCGCTTCTTCGGCGACAACCTGCCCAAGCAGCGGCGCTGGGAGTCGAGCCTGGGCTCGGCGGTAATCATGAGCCCGGAAGGCTACCTGCTGACCAACAACCACGTCACCAGCGGCGCCGACCAGATCGTCGTGGCCCTCAAGGATGGCCGCGAGACCCTTGCCCGGGTGATCGGCAGCGACCCGGAAACCGACCTGGCAGTACTGAAGATCGACCTCAAGAGCCTGCCGGCGATCACCATCGGCCGCTCCGACAGCATCCATATCGGTGACGTGACCTTGGCCATCGGCAACCCCTTCGGTGTCGGCCAGACCGTGACCATGGGCATCATCAGCGCCACCGGCCGCAACCAGCTGGGCCTGAACAACTACGAAGACTTCATCCAGACCGACGCGGCGATCAACCCGGGCAACTCCGGCGGTGCGCTGGTGGATGCCAACGGCAACCTGGTGGGCATCAATACCGCGATCTTCTCCAAGTCCGGTGGTTCGCAAGGTATCGGCTTCGCCATCCCGGTCAAGCTGGCATTGGAGGTGATGAAGTCGATTATCGAGCATGGCCAGGTGATCCGTGGCTGGCTGGGCATCGAAGTGCAGCCGCTGAGCCAGGAACTGGCCGAATCGTTTGGCATGCAGGGGCGCCCGGGAATCGTGGTCGCCGGTATTTTCCGCGACGGGCCGGCGGCACGTGCGGGGCTGCAACTGGGCGATGTGATCATGAGTATCAACGGCGAGCCCGCCGGTGACGGGCGCAAGTCGATGAACCAGGTGGCGCGGATCAAGCCGACCGACAAGATCAGCATCGAAGTGATGCGCAATGGTCAGCAGATCAAGCTGATCGCCGAGGTGGGCCTGCGGCCACCACCAGCGCCGGTGGCCGCCAAGGAAGAGAAGTAAGGCTACAGGTGTGGGAGCAACTGCCCTGTGTCGTTTTGGCAAGCCAGCTCCCACAGGGACGGCGCTTGAATTGAGGGCCGCGCGGTCGGAGTGAGAGCCGGCTTGTCGTGGCGACGAACCGCGGCGAAAGGGCCGCGAAGCGGCCCCGGGTAAATCAATGCAGGATCTGGCTCAGGAACAGTCTGGTTCGATCACTGCGCGGCCGGTCGAAGAAGTCGTCCGGCGCCGCCTGCTCGACGATCTCCCCCTTGTCCATGAAGATCACCCGGTTCGCCACGGTGCGGGCAAAGCCCATCTCGTGGGTCACGCAGAGCATGGTCATGCCATCCTCGGCCAGGCTGACCATGGTGTCGAGCACCTCCTTGACCATCTCCGGGTCCAGCGCCGAAGTCGGTTCGTCGAACAGCATGATCTTCGGCTTCATGCACAGCGCCCGGGCAATCGCCACCCGCTGCTGCTGACCGCCGGACAACTGCCCAGGGTACTTGTGCGCCTGCTCCGGAATGCGCACGCGCTCGAGGAAGTGCATGGCGATTTCCTCTGCCTTGCGCCGCGGCAGCTTGCGCACCCACATGGGAGCGAGGGTGCAGTTCTCGAGGATGGTCAGGTGCGGGAACAGGTTGAAGTGCTGGAACACCATGCCCACCTCGCGGCGGATCGCCTCGATCTGCTTGAGGTCGTTGGTCAGCTCGACGCCGTCGACGACAATACGCCCCTGCTGGTGCTCTTCCAGCCGGTTGAGGCAGCGGATGGTGGTCGACTTGCCCGAGCCCGACGGCCCGCACAGCACGATACGCTCGCCCTGGCGCACGTTCAGGTTGATGTCCTTGAGCACATGGAACTGGCCGTACCACTTGTTCACGCCCTGCATCTGGATGATGCCTTCGGGGCCGGCAGGCTGCTTGATCGCTTCACTCATTTCGAAACTCCTAACGCTTGTGGCCAGTGTCCAGCTTGCGCTCCAGATGCATGGAGTAGCGGGACATACCGAAACAGAAAATCCAGAACACCAGGGCGGCGAACACATAGCCCTCGGTCGCCATGCCCAGCCAGGCCGGGTCGGCCGCGGCCTGCTTGACGCTGTTGAGCAGGTCGAACAGGCCGATGATGATCACCAGGCTGGTGTCCTTGAACAGGGCAATGAAGGTGTTGACGATGCCAGGGATCACCAGCTTGAGTGCCTGGGGCAGGATCACCAGGCCCATCGCCCGCCAGTAGCCCAGGCCCATGGCCGCGGCGGCTTCGTACTGGCCCTTGGGGATGGCCTGCAGGCCGCCGCGCACCACCTCGGCGATGTACGCCGACTGGAACAGGATCACGCCGATCATCGCCCGCAGCAGCTTGTCGAAGCTCATGCCTTCGGGCAGGAACAGCGGCAACATCACCGAGGACATGAACAGTACGGTGATCAGTGGCACGCCGCGCCAGAACTCGATGAAGGTCACGCAGACCACCTTCACCGCCGGCATGTTCGAGCGCCGCCCCAGCGCCAGCAGGATGCCCAGTGGCAACGCGCCGACAATGCCGACCGTGGCGATCACCAGGGTCAACATCAGGCCGCCCCATTGGCTGGTGGGCACGGTGTCCAGTCCTGGCGTGCCACCGTGCAGCAGGATGTAGGCCAGGATCGGGTACACCACCAGGAAGCCCAGCCCATACACAGCCTTGCGCGGGAAGCGCTTGATGAACAACGGGGCCGCGCCGAGCACGGCGAGCCACACGGTCAGGTCGACGCGCCAGCGCAGTTCCGTCGGGTAATAGCCGTACATGAACTGGCCGAAGCGCTGCTGGATGAACACCCAGCAGGCGCCCTCCTTGGTGCAGTCGGCGCGGGTGGTGCCAACCCAGTTGGCGTCGATGAACGCCCACTGCACCAGCGGCGGCACGATCAGCCACACCAGGTACAGCGCGAACAGCGTCAGCAATGTGTTGAGCCAGCTGGAGAACAGGTTGGCCCGCATCCAGGCGAGCACGCCAACGGTCTTCACCGGTGGCGGCATGTCGGGTTTGAAAACATGGGCTGTCACGGAAGGACCCTCACCGTTCGATCAGCGCAATGCGCTTGTTGTACCAGTTCATCAACAGCGAAATGCTGATGCTGATGGCGAGATAGACGCTCATGGTGATGGCGATCACCTCGATGGCCTGGCCGGTCTGGTTGAGCACGGTACCGGCGAACAGCGAGACCATCTCCGGGTAGCCGATGCCTGCAGCCAGCGACGAGTTCTTCGCCAGGTTCAGGTACTGGCTGGTCAGCGGCGGGATGATCACCCGCAACGCCTGGGGGATGATCACCTTGCGCAGCGTCGGGCCTTCGCGCAGGCCCAGCGAACGGGCCGCCTCGGTCTGACCGTAGCTGACCGAACGGATACCCGAGCGCACGATCTCGGCGATGAACGCTGCGGTGTAGATGGTCAGCGCCAGGGTCAGCGCCAGCAGCTCGGGGATCAGCACCCAACCGCCGACGAAGTTGAAGCCCTTGAGCTGCGGCACTTCCCAGTGCACCGGGCTGCCGAACAGCAACGCGCACACACCGGGGATGCCGATCAGCAGCAACAGGCCCACCCAGAACTTGTGGAACGGCTGGCCGGTTTCATCGAAACGCTTGTTGGCCAGGCGCACCATCAACACGATGGCGACGATCGCCAGCACCAGCGCGATCATGAACGGCCAGAAGCCCTCGGCCATGGCGGCGCCAGGCATGTTCAGGCCACGGTTGCTGATGAAGAAGGTGTCGTCGATATTGATGCTGCCCCGCGGCCCCGGCAGGGTCAGGAACACGGCGAAGTACCAGAACAGGATCTGCAACAGCGGTGGGATGTTGCGGAAGGTCTCCACGTACACCGTCGCCAGCTTGCTGATCATCCAGTTCGGCGACAGCCGTGCCACGCCGATGATGAAGCCCAGCAAGGTAGCCAGGATGATGCCGATGAAGGTCACCAGCAGAGTGTTGAGCAGGCCGATGACGAACACCCGGGCGTAGCTGTCCGATTCCACGTAGGGGATCAGGTGCTGGGCGATGCCGAAGCCGGCACTGCGCTCGAGGAAGTCGAAGCCCGAGGTGATGCCCCGGTGCTGCAGGTTGGTCTGGGTGTTGTGGAACAGGTACCAGCCCAGGCCCACCACGAAGACCACCGTGAGGATCTGGAACAGCCACGCGCGCACACGTGGATCACTAAGGGAAAACCCTTTCCGTGCGCCGATTTGATTTTGCATGAAGTGCCCCGAAAAGAAGGGATTCGAACGACCCGCGGCGGCAGGATGCCGCCCCCCCCCCCCCCCGGGGTGCAGCCATCAGCGCACAGGTGGCGCGTACTGGATGCCGCCGTTGTTCCACAGGGCATTCATGCCACGGTCGATCTTCAGGTCGGTGCTCTGGCCCAGGTTCTTCTCGAACACTTCGCCATAGTTGCCGACTTGCTTGACGATCTGCACTACCCAGTCCTTGGGCAGCTTGAGGTCCTTGCCGTACTCGCCATCGGCGCCCAGCAGGCGGGCGACGTCAGGGTTCTTGGTGGACTTGGCCTCGGCCTCGACGTTCTTCGAAGTGACCCCTGCTTCTTCCGCGTTGAGCATGGCGAACAGGGTCCACTTGACGATGCTGAACCATTCCTCGTCGCCCTTGCGCACGACCGGGCCCAGGGGCTCCTTGGAGATGGTTTCCGGCAGCACCACGTACTCGGTCGGCGCGGCCAGCTTGGAGCGCTGGGCGAACAGCTGCGACTTGTCCGAGGTCAGCACGTCGCAACGGCCGGACTCCAGCGACTTGGCGCTCTCGTCGGAGGTGTCGAAGGTGATCGGGGTGTACTTGAGGTTGTTGGCGCGGAAATAGTCGGAGACGTTCAGTTCGGTGGTGGTGCCGGCCTGGATGCAGATGGTGGCGCCGTCGAGCTCCTTGGCGCTGGAGACACCGAGCTTCTTGTTGGCGAGGAAACCGACGCCGTCATAATAGGTGACGCCGGCGAACACCAGGCCCATGCCGGCATCACGCGAGCTGGTCCAGGTGGTGTTGCGCGACAGCACGTCGACTTCGCCGGACTGCAGCGCGGTGAAGCGCTCCTTGGCGTTGAGCTGGCTGAACTTGACCTTGGTCGCATCGCCGAACACGGCGGCAGCCACGGCGCGGCACACATCGGCGTCGATGCCGACGATCTTGCCCTGTGCGTCAGGCACGGAGAAGCCGGGAAGACCATCGCTCACGCCACACTGGACGAAGCCCTTCTTCTTCACCGCGTCGAGGGTGGCGCCGGCCTGGGCGAAGCTGGTGGCGCCCAGCGCGGCGGCGGCGGTCAGGACTGCCAGGGTGGTTTTCAACATCTTCATCAACAACCTCCAAATCGCTCTTGTTGTATGAGCCGGAATTGCACCGCACCCTTATGAGGCGCATCCGACCCCTTGTTGGCTTGTTTTTGGGTCAATTGGCGCAATGGGCTGTTCTATGACAGCCTTCGATCCACACGAGGGGTGTTACCGGGACCGGCCCACCTCTTCGCATGACAAGGACATAGCAAAGGGCGTACCACAGTCCACGGCTTAAGCGATAAAGCGGTAGTCAAGTAGGAAAAGTTGTAGAGTTGCGACATCTTTTTCTGGCATTAACCGCCAATGCCTTTTTTTTACGCACTACATCAGTACGCCAGCACTCTTTCGGAGCAGTCATGACCCAACCGCTGATTATCGAACCGCAGAAAACCGCCGACGCCTGTGTGATCTGGTTGCACGGCCTGGGAGCCGACCGTTACGACTTCCTACCGGTAGCGGAATTCATGCAGGAACGCCTGCTCAGCACCCGCTTCATCATGCCCCAGGCGCCGACGCGCCCGGTAACCATCAACGGCGGCTACCAGATGCCCAGCTGGTACGACATCAAGGCCATGACCCCAGCGCGAGCCATCGACGAAGCGCAACTGGAAGAGTCGGCCGACCAGGTGATCGCCCTGATCAAGACCGAACAGGCCAAGGGCATCAACTTGTCGCGCATCTTCCTCGCCGGGTTTTCCCAGGGTGGTGCGGTGGTGCTGCACACAGCCTATATAAAGTGGCAGGAAGCGTTGGGCGGGGTCATCGCCCTCTCCACCTACGCGCCGACCTTCAGCGACGCACAGCAACTGAGTGCCTGCCAGCAGCGCACGCCGGCGTTGTGCCTGCACGGTGTGCACGACCCGGTGGTGATCCCCTCGATGGGCCGCACGGCGTTCGAGTACCTCAATACCTGGGGTGTGGCCGCCCAGTGGCATGAATACCCGATGGAGCACGAAGTGGTGGTCGAGGAACTGACGGACATCCACGACTGGCTGAGCCGCCAGTTGCAGTGATTGTGTAGCCCAGCCCGCATTGCACTACGCCGCGCCCGATTCTTGCATTACACTGCCCGGCGTACATTCCTTAACCAGTTGACGAGACGACCGTGCTCAAGGCACTCAAGAAAATATTCGCCAAAGGTGACGCCGCACCGCCCATCGCCGCGTCCCAACCCGAGCCGGCTCCTCAGCCGGCCGCCGCCCAGGCGCCAGAGCGCCAGGCCGGCAAACCCAGGCCAAAGCCTGCGCCCAAGGCCAAGGCCGAGCCACAAGCCGCCGTCCAGGTCGCCCAACCGCCGCGCGCCGAGTCGCCCGCCAAGGACAAACCACGCCGCGAACGCAAGCCCAAACCCCAGGCCAGCCTGTGGAAGCCCGAGGACTTCGTGGTCGAGCCGCAGGAAGGCAAGACGCGTTTCCACGATTTCAAGCTCTCCGATGAGCTGATGCATGCCATCCACGACCTCGGCTT
This sequence comes from Pseudomonas sp. FW305-96, assembly GCF_058783825.1. Lineage (NCBI taxonomy): Bacteria > Pseudomonadati > Pseudomonadota > Gammaproteobacteria > Pseudomonadales > Pseudomonadaceae > Pseudomonas > Pseudomonas sp. FW305-96. The sequence continues at coordinate 4,353 of NZ_JBYSYW010000016.1, read as the reverse complement.
CCCCTATTGCACGCCGATCCAGGCCCAGGTCCTGGGTTACACCCTGCGCGGCCAGGACGCTATCGGCCGGGCCCAGACCGGCACCGGCAAGACCGCCGCGTTCCTGATCTCGATCATCTCGCAGCTGCAGCAGACCCCACCGCCCAAGGAACGCTACATGGGCGAGCCGCGGGCGCTGATCATCGCCCCGACCCGCGAGCTGGTGGTGCAGATCGCCAAGGATGCCCAGGCACTGACCAAGTACACCGGCCTGAACGTGATGAGCTTTGTCGGCGGCATGGACTTCGACAAGCAGCTCAAGTCGCTGGAAGCGCGCCATTGCGACATCCTGGTAGCCACCCCGGGCCGCCTGCTGGACTTCAACCAGCGCGGCGAGGTGCACCTGGACATGGTCGAGGTAATGGTGCTGGACGAGGCCGACCGCATGCTCGACATGGGCTTCATCCCCCAGGTCCGCCAGATCATCCGCCAGACCCCGCCCAAGAGCGAGCGCCAGACCCTGCTGTTCTCCGCCACCTTCACCGACGACGTGATGAACCTGGCCAAGCAGTGGACCACCAACCCGGCCATCGTCGAGATCGAGCCGGAGAACGTCGCCAGCGAGACCGTCGAACAGCACGTCTACGCCGTGGCCGGCAGCGACAAGTACAAGCTGCTGTACAACCTGGTCACGCAGAACAAGTGGGAACGGGTGATGGTTTTCGCCAACCGCAAGGACGAGGTGCGGCGCATCGAGGAAAAACTGGTGCGCGACGGCATCAACGCCGCCCAGCTCTCTGGCGACGTGCCGCAGCACAAGCGTATCCGCACCCTGGAAAGCTTCCGTGAAGGGCGCATCACCGTGCTGGTGGCCACCGACGTGGCCGGCCGAGGCATCCACATCGACGGCATCAGCCATGTGATCAATTTCACCCTGCCGGAAGACCCGGACGACTACGTGCACCGCATCGGCCGCACCGGTCGCGCCGGCACCAGCGGCGTGTCGATCAGCTTTGCCGGCGAGGACGACTCGTACCAGTTGCCAGCGATCGAAGAGTTGCTGGGGCGCAAGATCAAGTGCGAGATGCCGCCGGACGAGCTGTTGAAGCCCGTGCCGCGCAAGCATCACTGAATGGCAGGATCGGGGCCGCTACGCTGCCCTATCGCCGGCAAGCCGGCTCCCACAGAGATACGCGCTCCTGTGGGAGCCGGCTTGCCGGCGATCCGGGGCGCAGCCCCGGCCAGCGAATAGAGCATCACCAGCGCCCCGCCGCATCCTGGTCGCTCTGCTTGCCTTCCACCCAGCGCGGTCCTTCCTGGGTATTCTCCTTCTTCCAGAACGGCGCCCGGGTTTTCAGGTAATCCATGATGAAGTTGCAGGCATCGAACGCCGCCTGCCGATGCGCGCTGGCCACGCCGACAAAGACAATCGGCTCGCCCGGTTCCAGGGCGCCGATACGGTGCAGCACCTCGACCTTGAGCAGCGGCCAGCGCCCTTCGGCCTCGACCACGATCTTGGCCAGGGCCTTCTCGGTCATGCCCGGATAGTGCTCGAGGAACATCCCCGCCACTTCCCGGCCATCGTTGAAGTCACGCACATAGCCGACAAACCCGACCACCGCGCCCACGCCGACATTGGCGGCGTGCATGGCGTTGACTTCGGCGCCCGGATCGAAGGCCGCCTCCTGAACGCGCACGGTCATGGTCAACCTCCGGTCACGGGTGGGAAAAACGCGATCTCGTCACCCTCTTCCAATGGCTCATCGAGCCGGCACAGCTCTTCGTTGCGGGCACACATCAGGTTCTGCTCGGCCAGCACCGCGTAGTGTCCACCCTTGCCCGCCAAGGCCTGGCGCACGTCGTCCAGCACCTTGAAGTCGCCTTCCAGGCGCTCGGCGTCGATGCCCAGCAACTCACGGTAGCGGGCGAAATACATGACCTTGACCTTCATCACCCCTCCACCTTGTAGTGGCCGCTCTTGCCACCGGTCTTCTCCAGCAGGCGCACCTGCTCGATGACCATGCCTTTGTCCACTGCCTTGCACATGTCGTAGATCGTCAACGCGGCGACGCTCGCGGCGGTGAGCGCCTCCATTTCGACGCCGGTCTGCCCGGCCAGCTTGCAGCGGGCGACAATGTGCACCACGTCCTCGCCCTCGGCGGCCAGCTCGACCTTGACGCCGGTGAGCATCAGCGGATGGCACAGCGGGATCAGGTCGCTGGTCTTCTTCGCCGCCTGGATGCCGGCGATGCGCGCCACGGCGAACACGTCGCCCTTGGGGTGTTGGCCATCGACGATCATGCGCAGGGTGTCCGGCAACATGCGCACCCGTGCCTCGGCAATCGCCTCGCGGGCGGTCACGGCCTTTTCAGTGACGTCGACCATGTTGGCGCGCCCCTGGGAATCAAGATGAGTCAGCACTGCTCTGCTCCTGGGAAGGGATGACAGAGTGTAAACCTGCCGGTCAGCTTTGAGCAGAGGGCAGAACAGCGCATCGCGGGGCCAGCCCGCTCCCACGGTGGGAACGGGCTGGCCGGCGACAGGTTACAGGTGCGACTCGGCGTACTCGGCCAGTACCGAGCGTGGCACGCCCTGCAGGGTGATATGAACGCCGTGGGGGAAGTCCTTGAAGCGCTCGGTGAGGTAGGTCAGCCCGGAACTGGTGGCCGACAGGTAAGGGGTGTCGATCTGCGCCAGGTTGCCCAGGCAGACCACCTTCGAGCCGGTCCCGGCACGGGTGATGATGGTCTTGATCTGGTGTGGCGTGAGGTTCTGGCACTCGTCGATGAGGATCAGGCTCTGCTGGAAGCTGCGCCCACGGATGTAGTTCAGCGACTTGAACTGCAGCGGCACCCGCTCGAGGATGTACTCGACACTGCCGTGGGTGCTCTCGTCATCCATGTGCAAGGCTTCGAGGTTGTCGGTGATCGCGCCCAGCCAGGGCTCCATCTTCTCTGCCTCGGTACCCGGCAGGAAGCCGATCTCCTGATCCAGCCCCTGCACGCTGCGGGTGGCGATGATTCGCCGGTAGCGCTTGCTGACCATGGTCTGCTCGATGGCCGCGGCCAGCGCCAGGATGGTCTTGCCCGAGCCCGCCGCGCCGGTCAGGTTGACCAGGTGGATATCCGGGTCGAGCAAGGCGAACAGCGCCAGGCTCTGGTGGATGTCCCGTGGTTTGAGCCCCCAGGCCTCCTGGTGCAGCAGCGGTTCCTGGTGCAGGTCGAGCAGCAGCAGTTCGTCGTTGCGGATGCCCTTGATCCAGCCGACGAAGCCCTGCTCGTCGATGATGAACTCGTTGACGTGCACGGCGGGCAAGTTGTCCGTCAACTGCACCCGATGCCAGGTACGGCCACGCTCCTGGCGCGTGTCGACCTTGCTCACGCGGTCCCAGAACGACCCTGTGACCGAGTGGTAGCCCTTGGACAGCAAGGACACATCGTCGACCAACTGGTCGGTGCTGTAGTCCTCGGCGGCGATCCCGCAGGCACGCGCCTTCAGGCGCATGTTGATGTCCTTGGTCACCAGCACCACGTCGAGGTCCTTGCGCTTGGCGCGCAGGTCCAGCAGCTGGTTGATGATGATGTTGTCGGCGAGGTTCTCGGGGAGCAGGCGGTTGGGCTCGTTGCGCGTGCTCATGAGGATGGACAGGAAGCCCTTGGGCCCGCTCTTGCCGCGCTGGATCGGCACGCCCTGCTCGACATCGCTGGGCGAGGCGTCGCCGAGGGTCTGGTCGATCAGGCGGATGGCCTGGCGACATTCGGCGGCGATGGTCTGTTTACCGGTCTTGAGCTTGTCGAGTTCCTCCAGCACCGTCATCGGTATGGCGACGTGGTGCTCCTCGAAGTTGAGCAGGGCGTTGGGGTCGTGAATCAGGACGTTGGTATCGAGCACATACAGGATTGGCTGGTTGGAGGAAGGGGTGCGTCCTTGGTCATCCATACTCGTTCACCTTATGTGAAAGCCACACGGCGCGAACGGCTGCGCCGCAGAGTGACTGCCGTTCTCCCCGTATCCGCGTCGTTACGGGCGGGAAGCTCACCTGGCAAGGAAGGCGTGGATGACGCCACCTGTGCTGCAGGGTTCGGCTGTCTGGTTCCTTGATACCGCAAAAACCATGACCGGAAAAAGTCTTTTTACGCTCAGGTGAAGTTTATTTTTCGGATTGACGAACAGGGCTTGGCGTGGGCCCGGAGCAGGACTACAGTCAGGGATCAGGTGCCGCGAATACACTCAGGCCCGCACGAAACGTTGGCGCAACACATCGCTCAGGGCGTCCACCAGCAACACCAGCACCAGCATGGCGATGATCACCGTGCTGGCCTGGGCCTCCTGGAACAGGCTCAGGGTCGCGTAGAGCATCTGCCCCAGCCCGCC